>DASQYN010000236.1:0-6483 GCA_035639215.1 Burkholderiales bacterium | reverse complement strand
GCGCGGGCTCGAAGCCGAGCGCTTCGCTCTGCGCGGCGGCGGCGTCGACGAACTGCGCGGTGATGACGTTGACGCCGGGGATGCCGCGCGCGTCGAGGTCCTTGAGGTCGTGCAAACTGCACGACGTGCAGGATCCTCAGTCGGAGAGCGCGATGACCGCCGCGGCGCACTCCACGGCGATCGACTGCAGGAGCTCAGCGGGCGCTACGCGGGTGTTGGTCGGCTTGCGGTAGCGGCGCGTCGCGATGCCCCGCTCGGCGAATCGCGCCTGCAGGGCGTCGATGAACTCGTCGCCGCGCATTTTGCCGATGTCCAGTAGCGCGACGCTGGCACCGGCGAGGCTCGGCGGCGGCGCGCGGCGCGCGCGCTTCACGGGAGAAGCTTCGGCGGTCGGGTCGCGCAGCGCGACGCCGGCCTTCGGTGAGCTCATGAGGCGATCTCCTTGGTGATCGGTTGCGATTCGTCGCGGAAGCGCCCGCCCGTCCAGCCGGCGAGGATCGCCGAGAAGAGGCCGGCCTCGCCGCCGGCGCGTACCACGAGCAGGCCGTCGGGCCAGAACTTGTCGACCGTGTCGCTCGCGCGCGCGGGCGAGATGCCTTCTCCCACGCCGCCCGCGCCCTGGACGAGCTCGGCGCCCGGGCGACGCAGCGCGAGACGCAGCTCTGCTTCCAGCCGGGCGCGGTCCCAACCCGCGGCGCGGAAGATCGCATAGTGCTCGGGCGAGAGCACGAGCATGGCGTTGGTGAACTCGCACAGCTTGGGATGGCCGACCGCGAAGAGCGCCATGGCGAGCGAGCGCACCAGCTCCTCGGCGCTGCGCGAGCGCTGGTCGATGAAGCCCTGCATCGCATCGCCCTGGAAGAGCGTCACCGCGCTGCGCCCGCGCGGCACGCCGCGCGAGGCGGCGAGCGGCTGCCATGCCGGGTCGCTCTCGTCCTCCGCGAAGCAGAGGCCGATCTTGTGCGGGCCGCCGAGCGTCGCGCGATCGATGCCGCCGGGAATCGCGCCGCCTACGTTGCGCACGACGAGGTTGAGCGCGCGGCCGATCGTCGCGTTCGCGCGGTTGCCGGGGCCAAGCGCGTTCACGCCGCAGTTCATGCCGATGGTGCGCGCGATCGGGCCGTTGACGACCACGATCGGACCCGAGAAGCAGGTGGAGCAGGTCATGCCGTGCAGCGTGAACTTGGGCTCGAGCGCAACCTCCAGCGCAGCGAGGAGCACTGGCATGTACTCGGGCTTGCAGCCCGCCATGACCGCGTTGATCGCCACCTTCTCCACCGTGCAGGGCGCGAGGTTGGGCGGCACGAGGCCGATCACGTCGTCGGGCTTGCGGCGCGTGCCGGAGAGCACGCGCACGATGCGCTCGTCGGTCGGCGGGACGACCGGCAGGCCGTCGCTCCAGCCGCGCTCGTAGCACACCTCGTGCGGATCGTCCCAAGCGCCAGTCGGGATGCGGCGCGCCTTGAGCCCGGTGTCGCCGTAGCGAGCGAGAAGCGCCTCGCTGACGCCCGGCCCGACGCTAAGCGAGCCGCAGCCCGGACGCATCGGCGGAAGCTCGGCGCCGAGCTCGCGGCCGACGATGCGCGACCACTCGGCGCGATCCCAGCCGAAGGTGCGGGCGGCTTCCTCGCCGCGCTCGAGGCGGATGACCGTCGGCACGATCTCCACGCCGTAGCGGAACGACCATTCGAGCTCGCTGTCGTCGCGCACCCGGCGCACGCCTTCGGGAAAGGTGGGATCGTCCTGCGAGCAGACGAGGAGCGGCACGCCTTCGCGCTCCAGCTCGGCGAGCAGCGGCGCAATCAGGGTGCAGGTCGGGCAGTCGCTCTTCACGAAGACGAGCAGCCCGTCCTGGAACTCCGAAGTCATGTCAAACCGCGATCGGCGCCTTGATGGCGGGATGCGGGTCGTAGTGCTCGAGGGTGAAGTCCTCGTATCGGAACTCGGCCAGCTCGCGGCGCGCGCGGTTGAGGCGCATCTTGGGAAAGGGGCGGGGATGGCGGGTGAGCTGCTCGCGCGCCTGCTCGAGGTGGTTGAGGTAGAGGTGCGCGTCGCCGAGCACGATGATGAACTCACCCGGCTCGAGGCTCGTCACCTGCGCGATCATCAGGGTAAGGAGCGAGTAGGAGGCGATGTTGAACGGCACGCCGAGGAAGAGGTCGGCGCTTCGCTGGTACATCTGGCAGGAGAGCCGGCCGTCGGCGACGTAGAACTGGAAGAGCGCGTGGCAGGGCGGCAGCGCCATCTTGTCCACGTCGGCCGGGTTCCAGGCAGTCACGATGTGGCGGCGTGAATCGGGCTTTGCCCGGATATTTCTTATCAGCTGAGAAATCTGGTCGATCTCCCGGCCGTCGGGCGCCTTCCAGTGCCGCCACTGGTCGCCGTACACCGGGCCGAGCTCGCCCTTCGCGTCCGCCCATTCGTCCCAGATGGTCACGCCGTGCTCCTGCAGCCAGCGCACGTTGGTCTCGCCGCGCAGGAACCAGAGCAGCTCGTAGACGATCGACTTGGCGTGCAGCTTCTTGGTGGTGAGCAGCGGGAAGCTGTCGCGCAGCGCAAAGCGCATCTGGCGGCCGAACACCGAGAGCGTGCCGGTGCCGGTGCGGTCGGTCTTCTCCGCTCCTTGAGCGAGGACTTCGGCGAGAAGGTCGAGGTACTGCTGCTCGCCGACTGCGCTCATCTATTGATACTGGCGGCGAGGTCCTCGGCGCTCTGGAAGCGCCGCGCCGGATCCTTGGCGAGCATGCGCTCGAGGAGCGGCTGGTGCATCGCGAGCTCGGCCGGCAGCCGCGGCGGCGGCTCGGTGACGTGCATGCGCATCAGGTCGGCGGGCCCGGCCGACTCGTAGATCTTGGTGCCGGTGAGCATCTCCCAGAGGATGGCGCCGAGGCTGTAGATGTCGGAGCGCTCGTCCACCGGCTTGCCGAGGCACTGCTCGGGGCTCATGTAGCGCGGCGTGGCGAGCAGCCGCCCGGTGAGCGTGAGCGTGGAGTTCATGCCGAGGTCCTTGGCGAGGCCGAAGTCGACGATCACCGGCCGGCCGTCGGCGCGGAAGAGGATGTTCGCCGGTTTCAGATCGCGGTGCACGATGCCGCGCGAATGGATCGCGTCGAGCGCGCGCGCGATCTGCGAGACGACGCGCAGCGCCGTGCGCGTGCTCATGCCTTCGCGGATGCGGCTCGCCAGGGTTCCCGAGGGCAGGAACTCCATGGCGATGTAGGCGTGCTCGCCGGCGAACCCCTGATCGTAGATGCGCGCGACGTACTCGTTCTCGATCTTGGCGATCAGCTTGTACTCGCGCACGAAGCGCTCGAGGAACACCTTGTCCTCGCGCATCTTGCGGTCGAGCACCTTGAGCGCGACGCGCAGGCCGTCGTACTCGCGCTCGGCGAGGTAGACGCGCGCCTGCCCGCCCTCGCCGATGGGATGGACGACGAGGTAGCCGTCGACGTGGATCTCCGCCATGCGGCGTATTCTGCCATCCGCCGCGGGACAGTCAGATAACGCGTGTGAGAAATGCCGCGATGTCGCCGATCTCGGGCGGGCAGACCGAGTGCGGCATCGGATACTCGTGCCACTCCACGGCGTAGCCCGCCGCCTCCAGGCGCTTGCGCGAGGCTTGCGCGCGATCGATCGGAATGATGTCGTCATAGAGGCCGTGCGCCATGAAGACGGGCAGGTCGCGGTTGGCGGCGGCGGCCTCTTCCGGCAGGGATTTGGCCAAAGGCAAATACGTGGAGAGCGCGAGGATGCCGGCGAGCCGCTCGCGATGGCGCAGGCCGGTATGCAGGACGATCGCTCCTCCCTGGGAGAACCCGGCGAGCACGATCTTGGCCGGCGGGATGCCGCGGCCGGTTTCCCTCGCGATCAGGTCCTCGAGAAGGCGCTGCGAGGCGCGCACTCCCGCCTCGTCCTCCGGCCCGCCGCCGAGCTGAAAGATGTCGTACCAGGCGCGCATGCGCATGCCGGCGTTGAGGGTGACCGGGCGCACCGGCGCGTGCGGGAAGACGAAGCGCACCGAGCTGGCGAGGCGAAGCTCGGGGACGATCGGCTCGAAATCGTGGCCGTCGGCGCCCAGGCCGTGCAGCCAGATGACCGCGGCCTGCGGATTGCGGCCGCTTTCGAGCTCGAGGGCGTCCATCAGAGGATGCGGTTGCCGCGCAGCAGCCCGAGCGCGGCGGCGACGAGCACGAGCGCGGCCGCGGCGAGGGCGAAGAAGGCGGTGATCTCGGTCTCGGCTCTTTCCATGACGAAGCGGCTGGTCAGGGTATCGTAGATCTTCCTCAGCTCCTCGGAGCTCGCCGCGTGAAAGTACTCCGCGTTGGTGAGCTGGGCGATCGCCTTCAGCGTCTCCTCGTCGTACATCATGTAGATGGAGTAGCCCTCGAAGGCGACCGGGCCGCCCTGCGGGCTGCCGAAGCCGACGGTGAAGATGCGCACGCCGCGCTCGGCCGCCATGCGCGCCGCGTCGAGGGGCATCGGCCCGATGGTGCGCCGGCCGTCGGTGAGCAGGATGATCGCCGCGTTCGGGTTCGAGCCGGGCGGCACCGGCTTCAGCTCGCGCGGCGGCCCTTTCTTCTTCCCGCGCGGGCCGAGGACGAAATCCTCGAGCTCGATGCCGTCGTCCGGATAGAGCGCGGCGAGCGCGGCGATGATGCCGCTGCCGATCGCCGTGTGCCGGTCGAGCTGCAGCCGGTCGATCGCCCCGGTGAGCGCGTCCTTGTCGCGCGTCGGCGCCTGGACGAGCAGCGCCGTGCCGGCGAACGAGACGATGCCGATCAGCACGTCGGCAGGCTGGTCCTTCACGAAATCGCGCGCCGCCGCCTGCGCCGCCTCGAGGCGGCTCGGCAGCACGTCGGAGGCGCGCATGCTGAGCGAGACGTCGATGGCGAGAATCAGCGTTCGCTGCTGCGAAGGCAGCGTGATGAGCGCGGTGGGCCGGGCGCTCGCGAGCACGAGCACCGTCAGGGCGAGCAGATAGAGCGCCGGGGCGAGATGGGCGCGCCACCCGGTGCCCGTCGAAATGAGCCCGAAGCCGGCCAGCCGCTGAGCGGCGGCGCGCCGGCGCCGCACCACGAGCACATACCCCGCGGCGACGAGCGGCAGCGCGGCGAGCAGCCACAGCGCCTCCGGCCAGAGGAATCTCAAGCTAGCTCCTGCGGATCGCCGACTTTGGGCGGAACGCTTTCACTATCGCCTCGCGCGTCTCGATGTACGGGCCGCCGATGAGATCGATGCAATAGGGTACCGCGGCGAAAATGCCGTGCACCAGTGCCTTGCCGCTTTCGTCCTTCAGCCCTTCCAGGGTCTCCTTGATGGACTTCGGCTGGCCGGGGAGGTTGACGATCAGGGCCTGCTTGCGGATCACGGCGACCTGACGCGAGAGGATGGCGGTGGGCACGAAATGCAGGCTGATCTGGCGCATCTGCTCGCCGAAGCCCGGCATCACCTTGTCGGCCACGGCAAGCGTCGCTTCCGGCGTGACGTCCCGCCGCGCCGGCCCCGTGCCGCCGGTGGTAAGCACGAGATGGCAGCCGCGCAGGTCGACCAGCTCGACCAGCGTCGACTCGATCAACGCCTGCTCGTCCGCGATGAGCCGCGTCTCGTCGCGCCATGCGGGCGAAGCGATCGCTGACTTCAGCCATTCCTTGAGCGACGGGATGCCTTCGTCCTTGTAGACCCCCGCCGAGGCGCGGTCGCTGATCGAGACCAGGCCGATGAGGAGCTCGGTGGTCATGCCGGAGTTCGGGCTCCGTCCCCGAATTCAGTCATTTGACCTCGTAAACGTCGAGCTCCACCGCATCCTTCCGTCGCACGCCGGTGGCGACGCACACGATGCGGTTCAGCCAGCGATAGCGCTCGGCGCCGGTCTCGAAGCTCGGGGTGGTGCGCATGTAGTAGCGCGACGGATCGACCGGCTCGCCGGCGGCGAGCTTCGCCAGCACGTCAGCGGGGCCGTGGCGCAGGCCGACGTTGCGCACGTAGATGAGCGCGCCGTCGTCGGTCTCGAGGGTATACCGGGCCTCGAGCTGCGAGAGGCCGTCGGCGCAGACGATCTGCCAGTCGGCGCCGCCGGGCAGCACTTTCCCGGACAGGCGCGCGCCGCGAAAGCGCCCGCCGGTGATCGGAATGATGCGCCGCCGCCCGAGCGGCGCCTCGCCGAGCTCCTGGGCCGGGGCGAGGGTGATCTCAGCTTTGAGGAGCGCTTCGAGCTTCAAGGGACTTGAGGATGCGGAAGAGCTCGCGGAAGGCGCGCGGCGGTCGGCCTTCCTTCTGCTCGCGCCGCGCGTTGCGGATGAGCGTGCGCAGCGCCTGGGCGTCGGCGTCTGGGTGGGCGGCGACGAAATCGGTGAGCGCCGCGTCGTCGGCCAGCAGCCGCCCGCGCAGCTGCTCGAGGCGGCGGTGGCGCGCCGTCGCCTCCGCCGAGCTGCCTTCGAGCGCGTCGAGCCGCGCGCGCAGCGGCGCCGGATCGACCTCGCGCAT
>DASQYN010000235.1:0-5991 GCA_035639215.1 Burkholderiales bacterium | reverse complement strand
CGCCAAGGTGATCGTCAACGACATCGACGCGAAGGGAGAAAAGATCGCGCGCGACATCGGCGCGCGCTTCGTCGAGGGCGACGTGACGAAGGCCGAGGACTGGGCGCGGCTCGTGCGGGCCGCCGGGCCGAGCCTCGCCATCGTGGTCAACAACGCCGGCTGGACGCATCGCAAAAAGCCCTATCTGGAGGTGAGCGAAGCGGAGTTCGAGCGCGTCTACGCGGTGAACGTGAAGAGCGTCTACCTCTCGGCGATGCACGCCGTCCCGGTGTTCCGCAAGCGCGCCGGCGGCTGCTTCGTCAACATCGCGTCCACGGCGGGCGTGCGCCCGCGGCCCGGCCTGACCGTCTACAACAGCTCCAAGGCGGCGGTCATAGTGCTCTCCAAATCCATGGCGGCGGAATTCGGCCCGGACAAGATCCGCGTGAACTGCGTGAACCCGGTCTTCAGCCCGGATACGGCGCTCTCGGCGGAGTTCGCCGGCGGCGAGCTGAGCGAGGCGGCGAAGAAGGCGTTCCTCGCCAGCATTCCGCTCGGCCGCTTCGCCACGCCGATGGACGTCGCGAACGCCTGCCTCTACCTCGCCTCCGACGAGGCCGCGATGGTGAGCGGCACCTGCATCGAGGTGGACGGCGCTCGCTGTGTTTAAGTTCTAAGCCCTTTTCAGACCACCGAGGAGGGCGGCGAGCTGCGGCTGCTTTTTCTTCGGCTGCTCGCGCGGCGCTTCGGCCTTCGGCGCCGCCGGCGGCGCCGTGCCGGGCTCGTAGGGCTTCGAGAAGATGGGATCGACGTGGGAGCCGGGCTTCGCCTGGGGCTCGCGGCGCGGCTTGTGGCGGCGCTCGTCGCCCATCAGCGCGGCGACCGTCGCGCCGCTCGGCGTGAAGCCGGGAACGAGCACGCGCTCGATCCTCTTCTTGATCAGCCTCTCGATCGCGGCGATCGACTCGAGATCCTCCGGCGCGACGAGCGAGATCGCCTCGCCGGTCAGGCCGGCGCGCCCGGTGCGGCCGATGCGGTGCACGTAGTCCTCGGGCGAATGCGGCACGTCGAAATTGATCACCTGCGGCAGCCCCTCGATGTCGAGGCCGCGCGAGGCGACGTCGGTGGCGACGAGCACGGCGGTCTTGGCCGACTTGAAGTCGGCGAGCGCGGCCTCGCGCTCGGCCTGCGTCTTGTCGCCGTGGATGGCGTCGGCGTGGATGCGGTCGCGGCGCAGCTGGTGGGCGAGCCGGTTGGCGCCGATGCGCGTACCGCAGAAGACGAGCACCTGCTTGAGGCTGCGCGTCTGCACGAGGTAGGCGAGGAGCTCGCGCTTCTTCTCGCGCGCCACGGGGTGCAGCACGTGCGTGACGAGCTCGGTGACAGCGTTGCGCGGCGCCACCTGCACCTCGGCGGCGTTGCGCAGCAGGGTCTTCGCCAGCGTGCGGATCTCGTCGGGAAAGGTGGCGGAGAAGAGCAGATTCTGCCGCGCCTGGGGCAGGAGCGCGATGATCCGCTTGATGTCGGGCAGGAAGCCCATGTCGAGCATGCGGTCGGCCTCGTCGAGGACGAGCACCGACACCTGGTTGAGCATCACCGTCTTGTTCTGCACGTGGTCGAGCAGGCGCCCCGGCGTCGCGACCAGCACCTCGACGCCCCTTCGCAGCTCCTGGATCTGCGCGTTCATGTCGACCCCGCCGTAGACCACGGTCGAGCGTAGCGGCACGTGCCGGCCATAGTCGCGGAAGCTCTGCGCGACCTGCACGGCAAGCTCGCGGGTCGGCGTCAGCACGAGCGCGCGCACCGGGTGGCGCGCCGGCGAAGCCGAAGTGCTCGCCTGGGCGAGCAGACGCTGCAGGATGGGCAATGCGAAGGCGGCGGTCTTGCCGGTGCCGGTCTGGGCGCCGGCCATCAGGTCGCGCCCGGCGAGCACCAGCGGGATCGCCTGCTCCTGCACCGGCGTCGGCTTCTGGTAGCCCATTTCGCCGACCGCGCGCAGCAGCGGCTCGGCGAGTCCCAGGGGATCGAAGTCCGAACTCAATTCAACGTACGCGCCGGGCGCTCGCCGCTCGCGGCGGCGTCGGTGCCGGGCAGCTTCAACTCCATGTCCCAGTCGCTCTTGCGCACCGCAGACTGCAGCAGGCGGCAGAGCGAGTGGAGCAGCACCGAGTCGAGCGAGAGCGTCACGCCCTGCCCTTCAGCCGGGTGCAGGGCGACCACCGGCTGGCCGTTGCGGTCGTGGCCGGTCTGGATGCGCGCGAGGAGCAGCGGCGCATCGCCGAGCGGCCGCGAGCTGCCGCCCGCGTCGTAGGGCTTGCTGAAGTCCGCCTTGGACACGGCATGCTCGTGCTCGATGCCGAGCAGCGCGCGGCGCGCCTCGGGGTTCGCCTGGGTGCGGATGCGGGGGCTCGCGTCTTCCGCGAGCTTGACGAGCAACGGCCACAGCAGCTTGACGAAGCGGCGGGTCATCGCGAGGCGCAGCTCCACGGCCTCGCTGGTCGCCACGAGCATGACCAGCCGGTCCTGCTCGGCGTCGTAGTCGACCTTGAGCTGGTGCAGCTTCATGGCTCGATCTTACCCCCTCATTGCGCCTTGATACGCTGGAGAAGCGCCGTGGTCGAGCGCTCGTGCTCGAAGGGAACCGACACCACCCGGCCGCCCCGCGCAAGCACCGCCGGCGCCCCGACGATGCGCTCGACCGGCCAGTCGCCCCCTTTCACCAGCACCTCCGGGCGAACGGCCGCGATCAGGGCTTCCGGGGTGTCGTCCTCGAACCAGGTGACCGCGCTCACGGACTCGAGCGCCGCGACCACCGCGAGCCGGTCGGCCAGGGGGTTCAGCGGGCGCTCGCCCGGCTTGCCGAGGCGGCGCACCGAGGCATCGGCGTTCAGCGCGACGAGCAGCGCCGCGCCGAGCGCGCTCGCCCGCGCGAGGTAGGTGACATGGCCGCGATGCAGGATGTCGAACACGCCGTTGGTGAAAACGAGCGGCCGGGAGAGGCCGCCGAGCCAGCGCTCCAGCGAGCGCGGGTCGCGGATCTTCGCCTCGAACGCCGGCGCCGCTACTTGCCCGCCCCGTCTTTGGCGACCGGCCGGCAGCGCTCGTCGGTCGGCTTGCAGTACTCGAACACCTTCACCACCTTGCGCACGCCTCCGGTGGTACGCGCGATCTCGACTGCCTCGTCGGCCTCCGGCTCGGTGACGAGGCCCATCAGGTAAACCACGCCCGCCTCCGTCACCACCTTGACGTGCACCGGGCTCACCCGCGTGGTGTCGAAGAGGCGGCCTCGCACCTTGGTAGTGAGGTACGAGTCGTTGGTGCGAGCCGCGTACGAGGAGATGCCGGCCACCTGCACGTCGTTGGTCGCGGCGCGCACCCCGGGCACGGCGAGGAGGATCTTTTCCACTTCCTGCCGCGCCCGCTCGTCGGGGGCTTCGCCGGTGACGAGGGCGATGCGGTTGTAGCTCGTCACGTTGACATGCACGCGATCACCGAAGCGGTCGGCGATGCGGTTGGAGGCGCGCACCTCGATCGATTCGTCGTCGAGCTGCGTGCCCGTGGAGCGCCGGTCTTCGAGGCTGGTCACCGCCGCCGCGCTGCCTGCGCCGATCAGCACCGGTGCGCAGCCCTGCAGGAGGATCGCCAGCGATGCCGCGCCCGCTGCCAGCCGTCTCATTTCTTCTCTCCCAAGAGCTGCAGATCGACGAGGTCGCATAGGCAGTGCAGCGTGAGCAGATGCACTTCCTGGATGCGGGCCGTCGTCTTGTGCGGGACGCAGACGTTCACATCGTCCTCGCCGAGGAGCGCCGCCATCTTGCCGCCGCCGTTGCCGGTGAGGGCCACGGTGCGGATGCCGAGCTCGGCGGCCGCGTGCATCGCCTCGATGACGTTCCTCGAGTTGCCGCTCGTCGAGATGGCGATCAGCACGTCGCCGCGCCGACCGAGGGCGCGCACCTGCTTGGAGAACACCTGCTCATAGGCGTAGTCGTTGGCGATCGAAGTCAGGTTGGACGTATCGGTGGTGAGGGCGAGCCCGGCGAGCGGCGCGCGCTCGCGCTCGAAGCGGTTGACCAGCTCCGCTGCGAAGTGCTGCGAGTCGGCCGCCGAGCCGCCGTTGCCGCACGCCATGGCCTTGCCGCCGGCGCGCAGGCTCTCGGCGAGCAGCACGCCGGCGCGCGCGATCGGCGCGCCGAGCTCGCGAACCGCCGCGAGCTTCAGCCTGGCGCTCTCCTCGAATTGCGCGGAGATACGCTCGAGCAGCAGCGAATTGGCCTGGCCCATGCGCCGGCGATTCTACACTGCAGGGGTCATTCGCCGAAGGCGTTGCGGATCCACTGCACATGGCGGGGCGCGCCTTCGACGAGGAGCACGTCGAAGCGGCATGCCGACTCCGGCCGCCGCGTCAGGTAGAGCCGCGCCGCGGCGATGATGCGCGCGCGCTTCGCCGCCGTGACGCTCTCCGCCGCGCCGCCGAACAGGCCCGGGCCCCGCATGCGGACCTCCGCGAAGACCAGCGTGCCCCGCTCCTCGGCAATAAGGTCGATCTCGCCGAGGCGGCAGCGCCAGTTGCGCTCGAGGAGCGTCAGCCCGGCGGCTCGCAGCAGGTCGGCGCAAAGGTCCTCGGCTCGCGCGCCCTCGCGGTTCATGGCAGGCTTAACGAATGAAGGAGCGCGCCGGTTGACCGGCACTCTCTATGTGGTCGCGACGCCGATCGGCAACCTCGCCGATGCGAGCGCGCGGGCGGTTGACATCCTCAAGGCCGTCCATCTCATCGCCTGCGAGGACACGCGAACGACCCGCACCCTGCTCGGCCGCTACGGGATAGCCACGCGCACGGTTGCGCTGCACGAACACAACGAGCGTGCCGCGGCGGCGAAGCTGATCGCGCTGCTGCGCGAAGGCAAGGATCTGGCGCTGGTCAGCGACGCGGGCACACCCGGTCTTTCCGACCCGGGCGCCCTGCTGGTCGCCGAAGCGCACCGGGCCGGCCTGCGGGTGAGCCCCGTTCCGGGCCCGAGCGCCGCCGCGGCGGCGTTCTCGGCGGCCGGCTTTGCTGCAGGCGGCTTCTTCTTCGCCGGCTTCCTTCCGGCCGGTGGCGCGGCGCGCAAGAAAGCGCTCGAAGCCATCGACCTCGCCTGGCCGGTCGTGCTCTACGAAGCGCCGCATCGCATCTCGGAAACGCTCGCCGACCTGGCGGAACGCTTCGGCGGCCAGCGGGAGATCGTCATCGGCCGGGAGCTGACGAAGAAATTCGAGGAAGTCGCGCGCCTGCCGCTCGCCGACGCGGCGAAGTGGCTCGAGGCGCCGCACCGCCGGCAGGGCGAGTTCGTCCTGGTGCTCGCGCCAGGCGAGCAAAAGCGCGGCGAGAGCATGGCGGCCGAGCGGGTGCTCGAGGTCCTGCTCGAATCGCTTGCGCCGAGCGAGGCGGCGAAGCTCGCGGCTCGCATCACGGGAGCGCCGAAGAACTCGCTCTATCGCAAGGCGCTGGAGCGCGGGAAGTAGAATCGGCGTCCATGGAGCGGTTGACCCTGCGGCGCCCGGACGACTGGCACGTGCATCTGCGCGACGGGGCAGCGATGGCCGACGTGCTCGCCGACACGGCGCGGCGCTTCGCGCGCGCGATCGTCATGCCGAATCTCAAGCCGCCGGTGCGCACGGTGCAGCAGGCGCTGCACTACCGCGAGCGGATCCTCGGCGCGCTGCCCGAGGGCATGAGCTTCGAGCCGCTCATGACCCTCTACCTGACGGACGACACGCCGCCGCAGGAAGTCGAGCGCGCGAAGCTCTCCGGGCAGGTCGCCGGCGTGAAGCTCTATCCGGCGGGTGCCACCACCCATTCGGAGGCCGGCGTGACCCGCCTTTCGCGCTGCTTCCACACCCTCGAGAAAATGGAGGAGATCGGCCTGCCGCTCCTCCTGCACGGCGAATCCACCGATCCGGCCATCGACGTCTTCGATCGGGAGAAGGCGTTCATCGAGGAGACGCTGGGCCCGACCCTCGAGCGCTTCTCGC
>DASQYN010000234.1:0-5992 GCA_035639215.1 Burkholderiales bacterium | reverse complement strand
GAAATGGCTGCTCTATGGCGCGGGCGTGGCGGCGGCGTTCCTTTATTGCCAGGCGCGCATCCTGCAAGCGGCGAAGGGCGTCCCGGCCTGGCGCGAGCGGCGCATCGTGCCGCTCATCGCCTGCACCGGGCTTGCCGAGGGCGCGGGAATCGCGCTCTGCTTCTCGATGGCGAGCGTTTCGGCTGCCCTCTTCGCCGGTGCGCTGATCGCTCGGCTGCTCCTGTGGTGGCGCTACCGCGACGCGGTGAAGAGCACCGCGCTGGCGAGCGCCGGCAGGGCCGTCCTCTGGCTCGGCACGATCCTGCCCTTCGCCCTCCTTCTCGTTGGCGATCCCTTCGCGTGGGCCGCTCCGCTCGGCGGGGCGGCCGCCGTTGCCGCCGGCTGGTGGCTCAAGCTCGCGCTGGTCACGCGCGCCTCGTTCAAGCAGGACTTTTCGCTGCCGCACCTGCCGGTGCGCGGCGCCCGATAGGAGAGGCTCATGAACGCCATGCTGCAGGCCCGCTACGCCCCGAAAGTGCACCACCCGGTGCGCGCGGCGCGCGCTTTCTTTTTCGACCGCGAGGCCGAGACGCTGCCGCGTCCGGCGCTCGAGAAGCTGCAGCTGCGCCGCCTGCGCGCTACGGTGAAGGAGGCGTACGAGAACGTCGGGCTGCATCGGCAGCGCATGGACGCGGCGCGGCTCTCGCCGCGCGACCTGCGCACGCTCGAGGACCTGCGCGAGCTGCCGTTCACCGTGAAGACCGACCTGCGCGATCACTATCCGTTCGGGCTCTTCGCGCGCGCCCGCAAGTCGCTGGTGCGGCTGCACGCCTCCTCGGGCACCACGGGCAAGCCGACGGTCGTCGGCTACACGAAGGCCGACATCGGCACCTGGGCCGCGCTCATGGCACGCTCGCTCGCCTGCGCCGGCGTGCGACCGGGCGACGTGGTGCACAACGCCTACGGCTACGGTCTCTTCACCGGCGGCCTGGGCGCGCATTACGGCGCCGAGCGCCTCGGCGCCACGGTGGTGCCCATGTCGGGCGGCGCGACCGAGCGCCAGGTGCTGCTGATCCGCGACTTCGGCGCGCGCGTCCTCTGCGCCACGCCTTCCTACGCGCTCGCCATCGCCGAGCTCGCCGAGCGCGAAGGCGCGGACCTGAAGAAGGCGGGACTCGAGATCGGCATCTTCGGCGCCGAGCCGTGGAGCGAGGCAATGCGGCGCGAGATCGAGTCGCGCCTGGGGCTGCGCGCCATGGACATCTACGGCCTCTCCGAGATCATGGGCCCGGGGGTGGCCGTGGAATGCGAGGCGCAGGACGGCCTGCACGGCTGGGAAGACCACTTCCTCTTCGAGATCATCGACCCCGAGACGGGGAGGAACGCGCGCGAGGGCGAAGCCGGCGAGCTGGTCATCACCACGCTCACCAAGCAGGCGCTGCCGATGATCCGCTACCGCACGCGCGACATCACGCGCCTCGCGCGCGAGCGCTGCGCCTGCGGGCGAACGCATGCGCGGCTGAAGCGCATCACCGGGCGCAACGACGACATGCTGATCATTCGCGGCGTGAACGTCTATCCGTCGCAGGTGGAAGCGGTGCTCGTCGGCCTGGAGGGCCTCGCGCCGCACTACCAGCTCGTGGTCGAGCGCCGCGGCAGCCTGGACGAGCTGACCATCGAGGTCGAGACCGTCAGGCCGTTCTCCGACGACGAGGCGCGCAACGTCGAGCGCACCGTCGCGCACCATGTGAAGTCGATGATCGGCGTGACCGCAAACGTCACGGCCAAGCAGCCGGGCGAAGTGCCGCGCTCGCAAGGCAAGGCGGTGCGCGTGCGCGACCTGCGGCCAAAAGCGAGCTGATGTTCCCTTCCGCCGCGCGCAGCCGCCTGCTGCCGATGTCGGTACCGTTCAGGCACTTCGGCGCGGCGGCGCTCTTGCAGCTGCCGGCATGGCTGCTCGTAGTCCTCTTTCCCGGGGACTTCACCTCGTTCGACGGCGGCCTCGGCCCGCATTTCGCCGCGCTGCATCTGGTTACGCTGGGCGTCGTGGCGATGAGCGCGATCGGCGCGAGCCTGCAGCTCGTGCCGGTAGCGACCCGCCAGCCGGTGCGCTCGGTCGGCGCGGCCAAGCTCGCCTGGTGGCTCTATGCGCCCGGCGTCGCGCTGTTCGCCGCGGGCGCACTGATCTACGCGCCTCGGCTGATGGCTCCCGGCGCGGCGATGGCCGTTGTCGGGCTCTGCATGTATTGCGTTCTGATGATGAAAAACCTGCGCGGCGCACGAGGCATGCCGGTCGTCGTCGCACACGGCTGGGCAGCGCTCGCCTGCCTCGCCGGGCTCGCCGTCACCGGCCTCGCCCTGGTGCTGCGCTACGAGCATGGCCTCGCGCTCGACTATCCGGCCTTCCGCACGGCTCACCTCGTCCTCGCCGCCTACGGCTTCATGGGCCTGCTCGCGCTCGGGCTTTCGAACTTCCTCCTGCCGATGCTCGCGCTCGCTCCGACGCCGCCGCCACGCACCGCTTACACGGTCCTGAAGATCGCCATCGTGGCGCTCGTGCTCGGCGCCGCGGGATGGCTCGTCGCCGCATCGCTGCTCGGGCTCGCCGCGGCGACGCTGCACGTGTTTTCGCTCGAGCGCTCGCTACGCGCGCGGCTGCGCAAGCCGCTGGGCCCGGCATTCCTCCTGATCCGCGTCTCCTGGCTCTGCCTGCTGGCGAGCCTTGCGCTCAACCTGGTCTCGCCAGGCAACGCAGCGCTTTTCGGCGTGCTACTCGTGCCCGGCTGGCTGCTCACCTTCCTGCTCGGCGTCCTGCAGCGCGTCCTGCCCTTCCTCGGCTCGGTGCACGCCTCGGCGAGCGCGCGCGGCACGCCACTCATCTCCGCGCTCACACCGCCGCGCCTTCTCGCTGCCCACAGCGCTTTCCATCTCGCCGCGCTCGCCCTGCTGCTTGCTGCGGCGGGGAGCGGCTCGGCTAACCTGGCCGAGGCGGCGGGGGCAGCCGGCGCGTGCGCGGCGGTGCTCTATGCCGCCTTCTTTTTCTTCGTCCTGTTCAAGGTACGTCACCATGGAATTGAATCGCCACATCAGCCGGCGCCTGCATGAGGAGCACGAGGCAACGCTCGCGCTGTGGAGCCGGCTCGAAGCGTCGCTCGCCGCCAACAGGCTCGACGCCGCGCTCCTGGAGAACGCCGCCGGCGCGCTCGCCCACGAGCTCGACCGCCACTTCGCCTTCGAGGAGGAAGAGCTCTTCCCGCGGCTCGCCGCCGCCGGCGAGGCCGACATCGGCGAGCTCCTCGAGGAGGAGCACGCCGCCATCCGCGAGGCGGGCCGCGAGTTCATTGCCCTCGTGAAGAGCGATCCGGCGGATGCGCGCCTGCGACCGCTCGGCCTCGAGCTCGCCGAGCGGCTGATTGCGCACGTGCAGAAAGAGGAGATGTCGCTACTGCCCTCGCTCGACGACCTCCTCGACGAAGAAACCGACAGCGAGCTCACCTCCACCTACGCCGCCGTATGACCACGGTTATCCAGGATCGCTTTCACACGCACCGCCTCGTGCCGGCCGACCTCGCCGCCGTGGTGGCGATCGATGCCGCCCTTTCCGGCCGCAGCCGGAGCGCCTACTTCGAGCGGCGCCTTGCCGCGGCGCGCCGCGAGCCGGACCTGCACCTCCAGCTCGCCGTCGACGGGCAGGACGGGCTCGCCGGCTTCATGCTGGGCCGCCTGCTGGAAGGAGAGTTCGGCCGCAGCGAGGCCGAGGTGAGGCTCGAGGCCTTCGGCATCCGCGCCGCTTCGCAGCACCAAGGTCTCGGCTCGGCGCTCGCCGGCGCCTTCGAGGGCGAAGCGGCGCGCTTCGGCGCCGCAGCGATCCGCACGACCGCGCGCTGGCGCGAGCACGAGCTGCTGCGCTTCCTCGATCATGCGGGCTACTCCCTCGCTGGCGAGCAGCTGCTCGACTGCCAGCCGCACGACTATGCGGCGGACGCGCGCGACGCCGTGGAGATCGAGGTGCTGCAGGACGCGGACCTGGAAGGCGTGGCGCGCATCGATGCGCGGCACACTGGCCGCGACCGGCGCGGCTATCTCTGCCGCGCGCTTCGCGAGGCGCTCGCCGATTCCGCAGTGCGCGTGTCGCTCGTCGCGCGGATCGACGGCGGCGTGGCGGGCTTCCTCATGGCGCGCATGGATTACGGCGACTTCGGGCGCGTCGAGCCGAGCGCGGTGATCGACACGGTGGGCGTCGACCCGCTGCGCGCGCGCCAGGGCATCGGCCGCGCGCTGCTCTCGCAGCTTCTGCTCAACCTGCGCGCGCTCGGCGCGGAGCGGGTCGAGACCGCGGTGGCGCCCGGCGATCTGCCGCTGATCGGTTACTTCCACGACGCGGGCTTTCGCCCGTCCGAGCGGCTCTCTTTCGTCAAGCCGCTCGGCCGCGCGGCCGGCTAGGCCGCGAGCGCTGGCTTCTCCTCGCGACGGCAAAGCCGGCGCAGGTTGCCTTCGTAGATTGCGGCCCGCACCGCGGGCGGCAGCTCGAGCTTCTCGATGATGCGCAGGGTATCGCGGATGTAGGCGCTGCCGCCCTCCGGATCGAACGGCGAATCCGACGCGAACACCGTGCGCTCGACCCCGAAGAAGGCGAGGCCGCAGCGCGTCGCCTCGAGCGCGCCGAAGAGCGCGGTGTCGGCGTAGAAGCGATGGAAGTAATCGACCGGCCGCCGCCCCTGCGCTTTCATCCGGGCGAGCAGCGGGCGGTAATCCTCGTCCGAGGTGCGCGTGCCGAGCTGGTCCCAGCCGGGGCCGACGCGGCCCTCGAAGTACGGAATCATTCCGCCCATGTGGTGCGTGATGATCTTGATGTGCGGATGCCGGTCGAACAGCCCGCCGAACACCATGTGCGCCATCGCGACGCTGGTCTCGTAGGGCCAGCCGAGCGTCCACCAGATCTCGTAATGGCTCTTCTTCTCGCCCCGGTAGTCGGCGGCTTCAGCACCGCGCGCCGGGTGCAGCCACAGCGGCAGGTCGTGCTTTGCCATCAGCTCGAAGAGCGGCGCGGTGTCCGGGCGGTAGAGCGGGCGCCCGTTGATGTTGGTAAAGACCTGCACGCCCCAGGCGCCGAGCTGCTCGATCGCCCGGCTCGCCTCGCGCATCGCCGCGCCGATGTCGTTCATCGGCAGCGACGCCGCGAAGCCGGCGAAGCGCCCGGGATGCCGGCCGACCAGCTCCGCCATGCCGTCGTTCGCGAGGCGCGCGAGCTCCGCGGTGATCTCCGGCGGGCCGAAGGCCTCGAGCGGCGGCGAGCCGATCGTGAGGATCTGCCGGTAATCGCCGCCGAACTCATCCATCAGGCGAAAGCGCGCGTCGAGATCGGCGATTGCCGGAATCGCCCGCACCCGCCTGTGCATGTCGCGGCCGTCGGGCAGCGCTTTCAGCATCGCCTGCCGGTAGCGCGGCGGGAAGATGTGCGTGAAGGCGTCGATCTTGTTCATGACAACGCCTGCGCCGCCGATCCGAGCGAGCGGATGCGCGCTTCCAGGCTATGCAGCTCGGCCGCGACGCCGTCGAGCGCCTCTCGCTCGTCTTCGAGAAGCCGCGCCGCCAGCTCGTGCATGGCCTCGCGAAACGCGTTCAGCTTCTCTTGTTCGACGTCGTCGATCCATTCCAGGTACGCGCCGGCCCAGGTGTCGGTTGCTTCGATCGTATCCATGTGATCCTCCTTCCAGGATCCGACGACGCTAGCGCGAGCGCGACCTGACGTCGTGACCCACGTCAAGCCGCGTGGAATTGCTGCGCCGCGTTAGCGCCGTTTCTCGAGAAATTCGCGAACGCGACGCTGCGTTTCGCCGGTGGCGAGAAGCGACGCGGTCGCCTGCACCTCGGCCTCGTAGCCGTCCTCGCCGCGCACCGCGGCGGCGATGCAGCGCTTGCAGCTCGCGAGCGCCGGCGCGGGCAGCGTCGCGAGCTCCGCGGCGACGGCGCGCGCGCGAGCGGCGAGCTGCGCACCCGGTACCGCCCATTG
>DASQYN010000233.1:0-5880 GCA_035639215.1 Burkholderiales bacterium | reverse complement strand
CGGCGCAAGGAAGAGCGGGCGACGAGAGCGGCCGCGGAGGCGCTGGCGGCGGCGCAGGCCGCGGTGGCGAAGAGCCCGCCGGCCGCGCCGGCGAGTGCCGGCGGCTTCGCCGACTCGCTGATGTCGGACCTGGAGTCGTTCACCAACCAGGACGAGGTCGAGCAGAAGGCGCGCGCCGAGGCCGAGCGCTCGAGCAAGCTGGAAGCCGAGCGGCGCCGCCGCGAGGTCGCGGAGCGCGAAGCCGCAGAGGCGCGGCGCCGCGAAGAAGCGGAGGCGCAGCGCCGCGAAGAGGAGAGCCGCAGGGCGCGCGAGGAGGAAGATCGGCTCGCGCGCGAAGAAGAGCGCCGCCGCCGCGAGGCCGAGGAGATCCAGCGCAAGGCCGAGGCGGCGACTGCCGCGGCGATGGCGCGCCAGGCGGCCGCCAGCGCCGAGGCGTCGCCCGAGCAGGACATCCCGATCGACGACGACGACCTCGACATGACCGAGGTCAAGAAGGAGCAGAAGGCGCTCGGCATCGACGAGAAGAAGCTGCGCGAGAAGGAAAAGCAGGCCGAGCGCGAGGCGCGCAAGCGCAAGCGCGACGAGGAGAAGAGGCGGCGCGAGGCCGAGAAGGCGGCCGCCAAGGCGGCCAAGGCGGTGGCGCCCTCCGGGCGAGCGCGCCGCGCGACGAGCTGGAGCAAGCCGATCGCGCTTTTCCTCGCCTTCGTGCTGATCGTCGCGATCGCCGCGGTGCATCTCGTCCCGCTGGAGGTCGCGCCGTTCGAGCAGGCGGCGACGCAGGCGCTCGGCCAGCCGGTGCGCATCGGCTCGGCGCGCCTGTGGCTCTTCACCGGCGTGCAGCTGCGTCTCGAGAACGTGCGCGTCGGCGAGACGCGTATCCGCGAGGTGCACGCGCACCCGTCGCTCGCCTGGCTGTGGGACGAGCGCAAGACCTTCAGCCTGGTCGAGCTCGACCGGCTGTCGCTGCCGCAGGCGGCGTTCGGCGAGGCGCTCCTCTCGGGCGTGAGGACCGAGCATTTCGCCGTGGAGCGCGTCAAGGTGCGCAGCCTCGAGCTGCCGGGCGCGCTCGTGCTGCCCAAGCCGCTCGAGGCGGACGTCTTCTTCGACGCAAAGGGCGCGCCGCGCTCGGTGACGCTCAGCGGCCCCGACGGCCTCGACGCACGCATCCTGCCGAAAGGCGACGTGGTGGAGTTCGAGGCGACCGCCGGCGGCCTGCCGCTGCCGATCGCGCCCGAGGTGGTGCTGAGCAAGTTCGCCATGAAGGGGCGCGCGACGCGCCGCGGCATGGACATCGCCGAGTGGGGCGGCGCCATCTACAACGGCGCGATCTCCGGCACGGCGCGCGTGCGCTGGGGCAGCAGCTGGGACGTCGACGGCGCGATCACGGTGCGCGGCATCAACGCCGCGGTGTTCGCGCCGGCGCTGCTCTCGGAAGGCAATGCCGAGGGCAGCGGCCGCTTCTCGATGAGCGCGGCCGACCCGACGAAGCTCGCCGGCACCGGCCGGCTGGAAGGCCGCTTCGCCATCGGCAAGGGCACGCTCGGCAGCTTCGACCTCTCGCGCGCCATCCAGACGCGCGGCAAGCAGGTCACCGGCACGACGCAGTTCGCCGAGCTGAACGGCCAGGTCACCTACGACCGGGGCGTGGTGGCGCTGCGCAACGTGACGATCGGCGCCGGCGCGCTCAACGCCGGCGCGAGCGCCGACATCGGCAAGGGCGGCGCGCTTTCCGGGCGCATCGTCGCCGACGTGCGCACCGCGGCGCAGACGCTATCGGCGACGCTCAACCTCGGCGGCACAGTCAGGGAGCCCGTGGTCCACGACTAGTGCCTGACATCCTAAAGCTCCGCGGGCCGCGCGCGCTCTCGGAGTTCCGCCTCGCCAAGCTGCTCGCTTCGCTGCAGAAAGTCGATCCCGGCGTCCGCTCCGTGGCCGCCGGTTTCTGGCACTTCGTCGAGGCTTCGCGCGAGCTCTCGGCGGAGGAGCGGCGCCTGCTCGAGCGCCTGCTCGACTACGGGCCGGCCGCGCTGGCGCTCGCCGGCCCGCTGCATCTCGTCGTGCCGCGCCTCGGCAGCCTCTCGCCCTGGTCTTCGAAAGCCACCGACATCGCGAGGAACTGCGGCCTTTCCGCGGTCACGCGCATCGAGCGCGGCACCGCGTTCTACGTCGACTCGCGCCGCCCGGCCATCGCCGCGCTGCTCCACGACCGGATGACCGAGACCGTGCTCGCTTCCTTCGAGGAGGCCGACCGGCTCTTCCAGCACGTTCCGCCCCGACCTTTGCAGTTCGTTGCAGCGGAAAAACTCGCGGCAGCGAACCGCGAGCTCGGCCTCGCGCTCTCCGACGAGGAGATCGAGTATCTCGAGCGCGCCTATCGCGCCATCGGCCGCGATCCGACCGACGCGGAGCTCACCATGTTCGCGCAGGCGAACTCCGAGCACTGCCGGCACAAGATCTTCAACGCCGACTGGGTCGTCGACGGCGAGCGCCAGCCGCAGTCGCTCTTCTCGATGATCCGCCACACGCACGCGGTCACCCCGCAGGGCACGGTCGTCGCGTACTCGGACAACGCGGCGGTCATGCAGGGTTCGCCGATGCAAAGATTCTTTCCTGGGAACGAGGGGATCTATGCGTACCGCAGCGCGCTGACGCATACGGTGATGAAGGTCGAGACGCACAACCACCCGACGGCGATCTCGCCCTTTCCCGGCGCCGCGACCGGCGCGGGCGGCGAGATCCGCGACGAAGGCGCGACCGGGCGCGGCGCGAAGCCCAAGGCCGGGCTGGTCGGCTACTCGACCTCCTACTTGCGCATTCCCGGCTACGAGCTGCCCTGGGAAGGCGCGGGCGCGGGCAAGCCGGAGCGCATCGCCTCGGCGCTCGACATCATGCTCGAGGCGCCGATCGGCGCCGCCTCGTTCAACAACGAGTTCGGCCGGCCCAACCTGTGCGGCTATTTCCGCGCCTTCGAGTTCGAGGACCGCGGATACCACAAGCCGATCATGCTCGCCGGCGGGCTGGGCGCGATCGACGCGGCACATTCGGCGAAGGCGCCGCTCGCCCCCGGCACGCTGCTCGTCCAGCTCGGCGGCCCGGGGCTGCTCATCGGCATGGGCGGCGGCGCCGCCTCTTCGATGGGCGCGGGCGCCAACGTCGAGGATCTCGACTTCGACTCGGTGCAGCGGGGCAACGCCGAGATGCAGCGCCGCGCGCAGGAGGTGATCGACCGCTGCTGGCAGCTTGGCCCGGCTAACCCGATCCTCTCCATCCACGACGTCGGCGCGGGCGGGCTTTCCAACGCCGTGCCCGAGCTTGCGCACGGCGCTGGCCGCGGCGCGCGCCTGGAGCTGCGCGACATCCCGTCGCAGGACACCGGCATGTCGCCGCGCGAGATCTGGTGCAACGAGGCGCAGGAGCGCTACGTTCTCGCCATATCGCCTTCTTCCCTGGAAAGCTTCCGGTCCATTTGCGAGCGCGAGCGCTGCCCCTTCGCCGTCCTGGGCGAGGCGACCGCCGACGGCCGTCTGGTGGTGAACGACCGGGAATTCCGGAACAAGCCGGTAGATATCGACCTCTCGGTGATCCTCGGCAAGCCGCCGAAGATGCTGCGTGACGTGCGGCGCGAGCGGCGCCGGCACGCCGCGTTCAGGACCGACGGCCTGGCGATCGACCGCGCCGCGCACCGGGTGATGCGCCATCCCGCGGTGGCGGCGAAGCATTTCCTCGTGTCGATCGGCGATCGCACCGTCGGCGGCCTTTGCGCGCGCGATCCGTTCGTCGGACCCTGGCAGGTGCCGGTCGCCGACTGCGCCGTGACGCTCGCCGACTTCCGCGGCTATGCCGGCGAGGCGATGGCGATCGGCGAGCGCACGCCGCTCGCGCTGATCGACGCGCCCGCCTCGGGCCGCATGGCGGTGGGCGAGGCGATCACCAACATCGCCGCGGCGAGGATCGGCTCGCTCTCGCAGGTGAAGCTCTCGGCGAACTGGATGGCGGCGGCCGGCGTGCCGGGCGAGGACGCGGCGCTCTTCGACACGGTGAAGGCGGTGGCGCTCGAGCTCTGCCCGGCGCTCGGGGTGTCGATCCCGGTCGGCAAGGATTCGCTCTCCATGCGAACCGCGTGGGACGGCAGCGAGGTCGTCGCGCCGGTTTCGCTCGTGGTCTCGGCCTTCGCGCCGGTCGAGGATGCGCGCGAGACCCTCACGCCGCAGCTTCGCAGCGACGCCGGCGACACCGAGCTGGTGCTGGTCGATCTCGGCCGCGGACGCAACCGGCTCGGCGGCTCGGTGCTCGCCCAGGCGCACGGTGCGATGGGCGAGGCCTGCCCGGACCTCGACGACCCGGCGCTGCTCAAGGGGTTTTTCGCCGCCGTGCAGAAGCTGCGGCCGCTGCTGCTCGCGTACCACGACCGCTCCGACGGCGGCCTCTTCACGACGGCCTGCGAGATGGCCTTCGCCGGACATTGCGGCGTGACGCTCAACCTCGACGCCGTCGCCTTCGACGCCGCTGCGGACGACGTCGACGCCTTCAAGCGGAACAGCGACGAGCAGCTCGCCGGGCGCGGACGCGAGCTCGCGCTCGCCGCGCTCTTCAGCGAGGAGCTCGGCGCGGTGCTGCAGATCCGCAGCGCCGACCGCGCGCGGGTCATGCAGGGGCTGCGCGAGGCCGGGCTCGCCGCCTGCTCGCATGTCATCGGCCAGCTCAACTCGCGCGACGAGATCCGAGTCACGCGGAACGGCCGCGAGCTCTACTCCAACAAGCGCGACCATGTGCAGCGCATGTGGTCCGAGATGACCTGGCGCCTGCAGACGCTACGCGACCATCCCGAGTCGGCGCGCGAGGAGTACGACCGTATCATCGATCGCCAGGACTCCGGTCTGCATTTGCACATGAGCTTTTCTCCTCTGCCGCCCTTCGTGGGGACGGGAGCGCGGCCGCGCGCGGCGATCCTGCGCGAGCAGGGAGTGAACGGCCAGGTGGAGATGGCGGCGGCGTTCGAGCGCGCCGGCTTCGAGCCGATTGACGTGCACATGACCGATCTTCTCGCCGGCCGGCGCACGCTCGAGGGCTTCAAGGGTGTCGTCGCCGGCGGCGGCTTCTCCTACGGCGACGTGCTGGGCGCCGGGCGCGGCTGGGCGGCGGCGATCCTCCACAACCCGCGGGTGCGAAGCGAATTCGAGCGCTTCTTCGCGCGCGCCGCCATCATCTGGCAGCCGTTGAAGGCGCTGGTTCCCGGCGCCGGGCACTGGCCGCTCTTCGTGCGCAACCGCTCCGAGCAGTTCGAGGCGCGCCTGGTCATGGTCGAGATCGTCGAGAGCCCTTCGATTTTCTTCGCCGGCATGGCGGGCAGCCGCATTCCCATCGTTACCGCGCACGGCGAAGGCCGCGCCCTGTTCGATGCGGCCCCGGAGCTCATTTGCATGCGCTACGTCGACAATCGCGGCGAGGCGACGGAGACCTATCCGTACAACCCGAGCGGCACGCCGCAAGGCATCACCGGCCTCACTACCGCCGACGGACGCTTCACCATCGTCATGCCGCATCCCGAGCGCACCTTCCGTACGGTGCAGATGTCCTGGGCTCCGGCGGGCCTCGGCGAGGACGCGCCGTGGATGACCATGTTCCACAACGCGCGCCGCTGGGTGGGCTGATGGAGCGGTTCTTCTTCATCCTCGGCAGCTTCTCGGCGCTGCTCGGCGTGGGACTGGGCGCCTTCGCCTCGCACGGCCTCAAGGCGAGGCTCGCGCCGGATCTGCTCGCCACCTTCGAGATCGGCGTGCGCTACCAGATGTACCACGCGCTCGCGCTCCTCGGCGTGGCGTGGGCCTGCACGCGCTGGCCGGGCGCCGCGGCGAACGCGAGCGGCTGGCTCTTCGTCGC
>DASQYN010000232.1:0-10320 GCA_035639215.1 Burkholderiales bacterium | reverse complement strand
GCGCCCGGCGCGCCGGCCGCCGCCCAGCGCGAGCCGCCTGCCGGCGCGCCGCGCGCCACCGTGACTCGCAACC
This sequence comes from Burkholderiales bacterium, assembly GCA_035639215.1. Lineage (GTDB taxonomy): Bacteria > Pseudomonadota > Gammaproteobacteria > Burkholderiales > SG8-39 > SCGC-AG-212-J23. The sequence goes on along the minus strand of DASQYN010000232.1, from coordinate 10,247 downwards.
CTCTGCAGGTGAACCCGCAGGTCGCGTCCGGCTATGCCGCCTATGTGTCGGGCGACATGGCGAAGGCGCGCGCGGACTACGAAGGGGCGTTGCGCGAGGAGCCGGGCAATCGCGATGCGTTGCTCGGTCTGGGCGCGCTCGACGTCCGCGCCGGCCGCTACGAGTCGGCCGAGGCGCTCTATCTGAAGGTGCTGCAGGGCGATCCGCGCGACGCGGAAGCGCAAGCCGCGCTGCTCGCGTTGCGTGCCGGTCGCAGCGATCCGCTCGCCACCGAGAGTCGCGTCAAGTCGCTGCTCGCCTCGGACCCGGGCGCGCACGCGCTCAACTTCACGCTCGGCAACCAGCTCGCGCAGCAGAGTCGGTGGGGCGAAGCGCAGCAGGAGTACCTGAAGGCCTACACCGCCGAGCCCGACAACGCGGACTTCGCGTACAACGTCGCGGTCAGCTTCGATCATCTGCACCAGGGGCGCCAGGCGCTGGAGTACTACCAGCGCGCCCTCGCCCTTGCGCGCGCAGGCGGCGCGAGCTTCGACCTGGCGGCGGCCCGGGCGCGCGTCGCGCAGCTCGCGCGCTGAGAGAAGACGTCAATTGCGCAAAAAGCCCCTCCCGGCCGAGCTGCAGTCGACCAATAATCCGGGGCTCGAAGCCCGGCCACGAATGAACTCACCGTCCAACCCGCAGGCGAAGCGTCACCTCGGCCAGATCCTCATCGACCAGGGGATCCTGACCGAGGACCAGCTGCGCATCGCGCTGCTCGAGCAGACCAAGCAGCACGTGCCGGTCGGGCGGCTCCTGGTGCAGCTCGGCTTCGTCTCCGAGGCGACGCTGCGCGATGCGCTCTCCGAGAAGCTCGGCCTGCAGGCCGTCGACCTCGGCCGGATCATCGTCGATCCGGCAGCGCTCAAGCTCGTGCCGCGCGACATGGCGCGCCGCTATCGCGTCTTTCCGGTCGCGCTCGACCGCCAGCAGAAGAAGTTCATCGTCGCGCTCGCCGACACCAACAACATCGTCGCCATCGACCAGCTGCGCGCGCACCTCAAGGGCGACTACGAGATCGAGCTGCGCATCGCCGGCGACTCGGAGATCGAGCGTGCGATCGAGCATTATTACGGCCACGAGTTCTCGATCGACGGCATCCTGAGGGAGATCGAGACCGGCGAGGTCGATTACACGTCGGTCGCGGAAGGCGACGAGTACTCGCAACCAGTGGTGCGGCTGATCTCGGCGCTGCTCGCCGATGCGGTCGAGAAGGCCGCTTCCGACATCCACTTCGAGCCCGAGCAGAATTTCCTGCGCATCCGCTACCGCATCGACGGCGTGCTGCGCCAGATCCGCTCGCTGCACAAGACCTACTGGCCGGCCATGGCAGTGCGGCTCAAGGTCATGGCGAAGATGAACATCGCCGAGACGCGCGCGCCGCAGGACGGCCGGATCTCGGCGACCATGTCGGGGCGCGTGGTCGACTTCCGCGTCGCCAGCCTGCCGACGACCCACGGCGAGAACCTGGTGCTGCGCATCCTCGACCGGCAGAAGGGCATCGTGCCGCTCGACAAGCTCGGTCTCGAGGAGTCCCAGCTCGAGCTCCTGAAGCGCATGATCGCGCGGCCCGAAGGCATCATCCTGGTCACCGGCCCGACCGGCAGCGGCAAGACGACGACGCTCTACTCGATCCTCAACCACATCAACTCCGACGGCGTCAACGTCATGACGCTGGAGGATCCGGTGGAGTATCCGATGACGCTCATCCGCCAGACCTCGGTGGCGGAAGCGGCCAAGCTCGACTTCGCCAACGGCATCCGCGCGATGATGCGTCAGGACCCGGACGTCATCCTGGTCGGCGAGATCCGCGACCAGGAAACGGCCGAGATGGCGTTTCGCGCCGCCATGACCGGTCACCAGGTCTACTCGACGCTGCACACCAACTCCGCGGTAGGCGCGTTCCCGCGGCTGCTCGACATCGGCATCGTGCCCGACATCCTCGCCGGCAACATCATCGGCATTCTCGGCCAGCGCCTGGTGCGCCGGCTCTGCCGCGTCTGCCGGCAGTCCTACGAGCCCGACGCGCGCGAGCGGCGCCTGCTCGGCCTCACGGGCGGCGAGCTGGTGGCGATCTTCCGCGCCGTCGGCTGCGAGCAGTGCGACTACCAAGGTTACCGCGGCCGGCAGTCGATCCTCGAGCTGCTGAAGATCGACGGCGGAATCGACGAGCTGGTCGCGCGCCGCGCCACCGCGCGTGAAATCCTGACCGCGGCGCGCGCGAGTGACTTCAAGACCCTCGCCGACGACGGCGTGAGGCTGGTGCGCGCCGGCGTGACCTCGCTCGACGAGGTGATGCGGGTGGTCGATCTCACCGACCGCATGGCCTGAGCGCCGGGCGACGGCCGCCATGCCGCTTTTCACCTACAAGGCGATCGATGCCCGCGGCAAGAACGTGGTGGGACGCGTCGAGGCGGTCAATCTGTTCGACCTCGAGCAGCGCCTGGCGCGCATGGAGCTCGACCTCATCTCCGGCGCGCCGACGCGGCAGCGCAGCCGGCTGCTCGGCGGCAGCGTCGCCCGGGCCGACCTGATCAACTTCTGCTTCCATCTCGAGCAGCTCGCCAGCGCCGGCGTGCCGGTGATGGAGGGGCTCGTCGATCTCCGGGAGAGCGTGGAAAACCCGCGCTTTCGCGAGGTGGTCTCCGGCCTCATCGAGTCGATCGAAGGGGGGCGCAGCCTCTCGCAGGCGCTCGCCGAGTTCCCCGAGGTCTTCAGCAAGGTGTTCGTCAGCCTGGTGCGCTCCGGCGAGCAGACCGGCCGGCTCGCCGAAGTCCTGAAGAGCCTCACCGAGACGCTGAAGTGGGAGGACGAGCTGGCCGCGCAGACCAAGAAGCTGATCCTCTATCCGGCGTTCGTCGGCAGCATCGTGGTGCTGGTGACGTTCTTCCTGATGATCTACCTCGTGCCGCAGATGACCGCCTTCATCCGCAACATGGGCCAGGAGATCCCGCTCCAGACCCGCCTGCTGATGGCGGTGTCCGACATCTTCGTCAACTACTGGTGGGCGATTGCGGCGGTGCCGTTCGCCGCCTGGTTCGGCGTGAAGCTGGCGGCGCGCAGCTACCCGGCCGTCGAGTACGCGATCGACCACTACAAGATCTCCATGCCGCTCGTCGGTCCGATCCTGCGCAAGATCATCCTGTCGCGCTTCGCTTCGAGCTTCGCCATGATGTATTCGTCGGGCATCACGGTGCTCGACGCCATCCGCAGCTGCGAGGAGATCGTCGGCAACAAACCGGTCGAGCAGGCGCTGCGCACCGCCGGACAGCAGATCGCCGAAGGCAAGAACATGACCGCGGCGTTCCAGGAGCTCGAGCTCTTCCCGCCTCTCGTGATCCGCATGCTGCGCATCGGCGAGAATACCGGCGCCCTCGACACCGCGCTGCTGAATGTCAGCTACTTCTACAACCGCGAGGTGCGCGAGGCCATTGGCAAGGTGCAGGCCATGATCGAGCCGATCCTCACGGTCGTGCTCGGCCTCATCCTCGGCTGGGTAATGCTGTCGGTGCTCGGGCCGGTCTACGACGCCATCTCGAAGATGAAGTTCTGACATGGCCGCGCGCCGCCTTCTTTACTTCACCGCCGAGGACCACACGCTCTACCGGCGCGCCGGCGGAGCGCTCGAGCTGGAGGCGAAGTTCTCCGGCGACGAGCCGGGCCTCGACGCGTTCCGGCAATATCTGCGCGCGCAGCGCGGCGGCCTGTTCGCGGTCCTCGCCGACCTTGCCGGCGAGGATTTCCACGAGGAGCAGATTCCCTACGTTCGCGGCAGCGACCGCGAGGCGGTGATCGCGCGGCGGCTTGCGCAGCGCTATCGCGACACGCGTCTCGTCACCTCGCTGTCACTCGGGCAGGTGGCGGCCGGCGAGCGGCGCAACGAGCGGCTGCTGCTCGCCTCGTTCACCAACACCCAGCAGCTCACGCCCTGGCTCGATGCGCTCGAGGAAGCGGACGTGCGCCTGTCCGGCGTTTATTCCGTGCCGCTGCTCGCGCCGATGCTCGCCGCCGCCCTCCGCGCACGCCACGGCCGGCAGCTCCTGGTGACGGCAAACCGGGCCGGGCTGCGGCAGTGCTACATCGACCATGGAAGACTGCGCTTTGCGCGGCTGGAGCGCACCGCCGAAATGGCGCCGGAAGCGCTCGCCCTGTTCGTGCGCTCGGAAACGCAGCGGCTCGCCCAGTACCTCGTCACGCTGCGCGCCCTGCCGCGCGACGGCGGCCCGGTGCAAGTGCTCGTCATCGCGCCGGCCGGCCAGCGCAGCGCTTTCGAGCAGGCCCTCGTCTCCGACAACCGGCTGGTATTTCGCACCGTCGACTACGCGCAAGCCCTGCGCGCGGTGCGGCTGCGTCATCCGCCGGAGGGCGCGGCCGCCGAGGCGCTTTACCTGCACCTCGCGGCGCGCCGGGCTCCGCGCGAGCAGTTCGCGAGCCGCGAGGAGCGGCGCCGCTACTTCATCTGGCAACTGCAGCGCGCGACGATCGCCGCCGGGGCGCTCGCGTTCGCTGCCTGCGCGCTGCTCGCCGGCGGCCGCTGGATCGAAGCCGTGCAAATGCGCGAGGACGCCGCGGCGCAGCGCCTCCAGGCGAGAGAGGCGGCGAGCCGCTACGAGCGCATCACTGCCGCGTTCCCGGTGACCGAGACGACGACCGACAACCTGAAGGCGACCGTGGTCGAGTTCCGGCGCATCGCAGAGCGAAGCGCCTCTCCGGAACGGGCTTTCATCCGCATCTCGCGGGTGCTGGAGCAATTCCCGCAGGTCGAGCTGGAAACGCTGCGCTGGAGCGTCGGTCGTCCGGCCGAAGCGCGCGGCGCGGCGCAGGGCGTGCCGTCGACCAACGCCGCCGACAATACCGCCGTGCTGATCGAGCTCTCCGGGCGAGTAAACGCGACGCAGCGCAACGACTATCGCGGGGTAACCGCGCAGGTGCAGCGCCTCGCCGCCGCGTTCGCGGCCGCGGATTACGAGCTGGTGCGCACGCAGCTGCCGTTCGACGTGACCTCCCAGGGCACGCTGAGCGGCGATATCGGCAGCGGCGAATCGACGGATGCGCCGCGCTTCACCATCGTGCTGGCCCGCAGGCTGCCATGACGCTGACGCGCGACGAAATGAAGCGCCTGATGCTGCCGCTCGCTGCGGGGCTCGCCGGGCTCGTCGCCGGCGCGGCGCTCTTCTGGAGCGGCGGCCACGTGCAGTCGCAGGCGCAGGCCGACCTCGCCGCGGCGAAGGCCGAGCGCCAGCAGAACATGCAGCGGCTCGCGCGCATCGCCGAGGAGGAACGCGAGGTCACCGAGAAGCTCGGCGTCTACCAGCGGCTCAGGCAGCTCAACATCCTCGGCGACGAAAACCGGCTGGAATGGGCCGACACCATCGCCCGCATCCGGCGCGAGCGGGAGCTGCTCGACCTGCGCTACGTCATCGACCGGCAGAAGCTGCTCGCTTCGGTGCCCGGCAAGCCCGGCAACGTGGATTTCTACTCGAGCACCATGCGTGTCGAGCTGGCGCTGCTGCACGAGGAAGATTTGCTGCGCTTCCTTTCCGACCTGCGCGACTCCGGCAACGCCTACTACGCGGTGCGCCGCTGCAGCATGACCCGCACCGGCCAGGCGCTGTCGGGAACGACGATGACGCCGCGCCTGCGCGGCGAGTGCGAAATCGACCTGATCACCATCCGCGACCGGGCGGCGAAACCATGAAGCGCCTGCTCTGCCTCGCCCTGCTTCTCGGCGCCGGCCCAGCACAAGCCGCCGACGAGCTCGGCCGGCTGTTCTTCACTCCGGCGCAGCGCGCCGCCCTCGACGCCCGGCGCGAGGCGCGGGTTCCCGACCGGCCGGCCGCCGCTGTGGTCGTGTCTCCCGTGACTCGCATCGACGGCTACGTCAAGCGCTCGCAGGGTCCCTCGACGGTGTGGATGAACGGAGAATCGCTCTCCGAGGGCGGCCCCGAAGCGCCGCGCATCGAATCCCCGCAGGGCGAAGGCCGTGTCTCCGTCACCGTCGGCGAAGGCGGCCGCCGCATTCGTCTCAAGCCCGGGCAGGCGCTCGACCGCGGCAGCGGCGAAATAAAGGACGTCATCGGCGACGGCGAGATCGAGATCCGCCGCGGCGCCGAGTGAGCCGCCTGCGGGCGCGGCGGCGCCAGCGCGGCCTCGCGCTGATTCTTCTACTCTCCGTCATAGTGGTCGCGGTCGCCTGGATCGCCGTGGGCGCGTTCGGCAAGGCGGTGCCGACGACCGCGGACAGCGAGACACGCACCGCAGCGGCGCTGCAGGCCGGCAAGCAGGCGCTGCTCGCTTACATCGCGCAATACGCCGCCCGCTCGAGCACTGTCGAGCCCGGCCAGATGCCCTGCCCGGAGTCGCTCACACTCGCGAACCCCGACGGCCAGTCCTCGACCAGCTGCAGCGGCACCAATATCGTCGTCGGTCGCCTGCCGTGGCGGACGCTCGGCATCGACCAGCTGCGCGACGGCGACGGCGAGCGGCTCTGGTACGTGATGCGCGGCTTCCGCAACCCGCCGATCAATTTCGGCGAGCCCGGCGGCCAGCTCACCTACAACGGATCCGCGGCCGTGGCGCTCGTCATCGCTCCCGGGCGACCGCTCAACACCAGCTTCGTCGCCGGCGCACCGCCGGCCGGCTGCAGCAAGCAGAATCAGATGGTGCCGGCGCGCAACACCCCGACCCTCGTCGCAGCGAACTTCATCGAGTGCGGTCTCGCGACCGGCAACGTCGCGGCGCCCGGCGATCCAGCCTGGACCAACGACCGCGTAATCGCCATCACCGAGGCGGAGTGGGCGGACGCCATCGCGCCGGCGCTCGCCGATCGCCTGCAGCGCCAGGTCGCGCCGGCGCTCGAAGACTGGCGCGCGAACCAGTCGCTCGCCATCTGGGGCAGCCGCTTCCTGCCTTTCGCCTCGAGCTTCGGCGATCCGAGCGTCAACGACCTTTGCGGCGACAACGGTGTCCGGGAGGGCCTGTCTCCGGTCGCGGCCAAATCGAGCGGCTGCCTGATGTTCAACGCCTCCGCTTCGGCCGTGCTCGGGCTGATTCAGCTCGCTCCGTGCACGCAATCACTGACGAGCGTCGACTGCGCGTTCTCGCAGGTCTTCGGTACGGCTCCTTTCTCCGTGCACATCAGCGCCACGGCGCTCGCCGGCGGGGGGTTCCGTGACCGAATCGCCGCCTCGGACATCCTCTCAGACGGAGGCGCCGTCTCCGGCTTCTCGCTCTCGTACGACGCGGCCACGGGGAACGCGACTGCGGCCTTCGATGTGACCTGGCCGACAACCCTCGCGCCGGGATCGGTGGTCACCGTCAAGGTCCCGCATCTGCCGGACGCGGCGTGGCTCGCGGACAGCCGCGTCACCTGGTTCACGTCCAACAACTGGTCGCGTTATACCTATTACGGCGCGTCCGCGGATGCGCTGCCCGGCGGCAGCGGAACCTGCGGCGCGTCGACCTGCCTCAGCGTCGGCGGCCTGCCGGCCGCAAACGGCAGCTCGAGCGACAAGAAGCTGGTGCTCGTGTTGGCGGGCCGGCGGCGCTCCGGCGTGACCTGGCCGAGCGCCGCCCCGGGCGACTATTTCGAAGGCGAGAACGGCAGCACCGGCGACCGCAGCTACGAAACGCGGCTCCCCGGCGCCGCCTTCAACGACCGGGTCGCGATGTGCCCGTTCCAGCAGACCAACGCCGGTGGCGCCGCGGTGGCGATATGCAATTGACCAAGCGCCGGCGGCGCGGCTTTACCCTCACCGAGCTCGCGGTGGTTCTTACCATCGTCGCGCTGCTGGTCGGTGCCGGCCTGATGACGCTCTCGGCACGCGTCGAGCAGCGCAATTACGAGGAAACGATGCGCCGGCTGAACGCGGCCGCGGACGCCGTGCTCGCCTTCGCGATCGTCAATCGCCGCCTGCCCTGCCCGGCGAGCGGCGGAACGACGGGCGACGAGGCTTTTGCCGGCGCCAGCTGCAGCACCTGGTACGGCGGCTTCCTGCCGGCACGCACGATCGGCTTTCAGCCGGTCGACGGGCAGGGCTACGGCGTAGACGTATGGAGCAACCGTATCCGCTACGCGGTTGCCCAGAACGTCGCAGGCTGCACGGGCGGCGCCCCGGCCAACCCGCACTTCGTCTCGGCCGCGAACCTCAAGACGAACGGCGTGAGCTGCCAGCCGACCGATCTCGATATCTGCGCACCGACTGACAATACGATCGTCTGCACAGCGGCGAACCGCGTCGTCAGCACCGGCACCGTCGCCTTCATCGTCTTTTCCACCGGCAAGGACGGCGCCGTCGCGGCCGCGCAAGGACCCCACGAGACCGCCAACCTCGACGGCAACGCCACCTTCATCAGCCACACGCCGAGCGACAGCGACTCGCCGACGGGCGCCTACGACGACCTGATGATCTGGGTACCGGCCGGCGTGGTCTACTCGAAGCTGATCGCCGCCGGCGTGCTGCCCTAGGCGGCGTGGCGCATCAGCGCGAAGCAGACGTCGCCGTCCTCGTTCTTCTCGAGCGCCAGGCGATAGCCCTGCGCCTCGGCCTGCCGCGCCGCCTGGTACAGGCCGATGCCGAGGCCGGCGCGAGAAGCGACCGGCGCGCGCATCAGCGCGCCGGCGACATTCGCCGGCACGGCGCTGCCGGTGTCGCAAACCTTCAGTGTCACGCTTTCCGTGCCCTCCGCCCGGGCCCGCACGCGGACTTCGGGCTCGAGCGCGCGCTTCGCCAGCGCGTTGCGGATGAGATTGTCGGCGACGCTGTCGAAAAGCGAGCGTGGCACCTGCGCCGCGCTGCCGAGCATCGCCGGCTCGAACTCCACACCCTCGCCCTGATACTGCCGGCTCAGCGCTTCCCACCACGCCGCAGCGCCTATGTAGGTCTCGGCGCCATGGTCCGGCCGCTGCAGTCGCTCGAGCGTCTGCGCAAGGCGCTCGGCGATGAGCGGCAGCTGCCGGCGCACCAGCGCGTTGGTCTGGGCGGCATCGCGCGGGCTGTCGCCAAGGGCCAGCGAGCAGAGCACGTTCAGCGACTGGAGCAGGTTCTTGATGTCGTGCGTGGTACGCGCGCCCGTCTCGTGCACCGCCTGCAGATAGCTCGCTTCGCGCAGCTTCTCTTCGCGCAGCTTGGCCACGTAGAACTCGCCGAGCAGCTGGCCGAGCAGGTGCAGATGCCATTGCAGCGCCGGACCCAGGCGGTAGGGCGAATAGATAGTCAGCGCGAGCTCGCTGTTGGCGAATTCGACCGCCTGCGGCGTCTCGCTGCCGCGCACGCCGCGCGCCTCGCCGGCGCGCCAGCTTACGCCCGCCACCGCGGGCAGCGCCTGCAGCGCGCTCACCGCGTCGTCGAGGAAGCGCTGCGGACGCGTCTCGATCTGCGAGAGCTCGGCGAGCACCTCGAGCCATTTCTCCACCGGCAAGCCGATGGAAAAGAGGTAGCGCGCGAAGTACACGCCGAGGCCGCCGCCGCTGCGCGGGTTCCACGCCAGCCCGACGAGCAGCATGCCGGCGGCGGTGAGGAACACGGTCGCCATCAGCGCCTTGAGGTAGCTCGTGCCGGCCAGCGTCATCAGGCTGAAGCTGCCGAGCACCACGACCACGAGCAGCAGCATCAGGAACACGCTGTAGAAGAAGTCGATCGCCTGCGCGCTTTCCCGCGACTCCGCCTCGGCGGGAAAGAGCGCGATCAAGACGAAGGAGAGCGGCAGGACGTATTCCGCGCCGCGGCGGATCTCGGGATCGATCTCGCGGCGCGGCGCGATCTCGGGCAGGATCGCGATCGCGAGCAGCGCGAGCAGGTAAGCGAGTACCACGAGGTAGGCGCGCCGTTGCCAGCGGGCGTTCTGCTGGTAGACCTTGCCGCCCACAAGTCCGGCGATGACGACCACCCAGAAGGCGAGCAGCCACCAGTCGAGGCGCGCCATCACGACCACGGCGACGAGCAGCAGGATGACCCCCTGAATGGCGGAGACGCGCTGCTCGGCGCGCAGGAAAGGCTGCCAGAGGATCAGCAATCCCAGGTGGGCAAGCAGCAGCGCCCGCGCCCAGGGATCGGCGACGCCGCGAAACACGGCTACGTGCAGGAGCGCGAGCATCGCCACGACGACCAGCCGCCAGTAGCGCTGGCTGAAGCTCCACGCCCGATTGGCGAGGCGCGCGAAGCGCGGCTCCTGGACGATCGCCGGTTGCACAGTAGATTCCCCCGCGGCTA
>DASQYN010000231.1:0-2492 GCA_035639215.1 Burkholderiales bacterium | reverse complement strand
AGGTTGCACAGTACCAGCGCGACGGCTACGTTTGTCCGGTGCCCGTCATGTCCGCCGAGGAGGCCCTCGGGCTTCGCCGGCAGCTCGAGGCCTGCGAGGCGACCCAGGGCGGCAAGCTCCAGGCGGTAGAGCGCAGCCGCGCCTTCCTGCTCTTCAAGTGGCTCGACGACCTGATCCGCGACCCGCGCGTGCTCGACCCCATCGAGCAGCTGATCGGCCCCGACATCCTCTGCTGGAGCACCATCTTCTGGATCAAGGACGCGGGCTCGAAGAGCTTCGTCTCCTGGCACCAGGACAACACCTACTGGGGACTCTCCTCGCGCAACGTGGTCACCGCCTGGTTCGCCATCTCCGAGGCAAGCGTCGAGGCGGGATGCATGAGCGTGCTGCCCGGATCGCACCTCGGCCGCACCCTCGAGCACGAGGACACCTACCACGAGGACAACATGCTCACCCGCGGCCAGGCGATCAAGGAGATCGACGAGTCGCGCGCAGCGAGCATGCCGCTCAGGGCCGGCGAGATGTCGATCCACAACTATTGCCTCGCGCACGGCTCGGGCCCGAACCTGTCGCGCGACCGGCGCATCGGCGTGTCGATGCACTTCATGCCGCCGCAGACGAAGCAGGTGATGGGAAGCTGGGATTGCGCGGCGCTGGTGCGCGGCGAGGATCGCTACGGCAACTTCGCGCCCACGCCGGTTCCGGCGCGCGACTTCGATCCCGTCGCGGTAGCGTTCCATGCGAAGGCCGCTAAGGCCATGCGCGACGTCCTGTACGCCGGCGCCGAGAAGAACCCGCAGCGGCTTTAGCCTCCGGCCGGCGTAGTCCGTCCATACCAAAGCAGGCGGCTGTGGCACAGCAGGTGCAGGAAACCGGTCATGATGGAGCTGCCGCCCGAGGTTCCGGTCATGCTGCGCCGCCGTTACGACCTGGAAGCGGTGAAGGGCGTGCTGGCGCGGGCGCTCGAGCTCGACGCCGGACTCGAGGACATGGACGAGCACACGCCGCTCCTCGGCGCGCTGCCGGAGCTCGATTCGATCGGGGTGCTGAGCCTGATCACGGCGCTGGAGGAGCACTTCGGCATCGTCATTGCCGACGACGAGGTCTCGGCGGCCAACTTCCAGTCGCTCGGCAGCCTCGCCGCCTTCGTGCAGCGCGCTCTCGACGGCTAGCGCCCGCCGCACGAGGCGACATGTCGCTGCTCCACGAACTGCTCTATGAAAGCGCGATGCGCGCGCCGCATCGCGAGGCGCTGGTCGGTCATGCCGGACGCCTCGACTACGGCTCGCTCGCCCGCGCCGTCGAGCAATGCGCCGCGGGATTCGTGCGCCTCGGCCTCGGGCGCGCCGACCGGGTGGCGATATTCGCCGAGAAGCGATTCGAGACGGTGATCGCACTTTTCGGCGCCGCCGCTGCCGGAGGGGTGCTCGTCGCCGTCAATCCCCTCCTCAAGCCGCCGCAGGTCGTGCACATCCTGAGGGACTGCAACGTGCGGCTGCTCGTCACCTCCGCGGAGCGGCTGCAGCGCCTCGCGCCGGCGCTGCGCGATTGTCCGGACTTGCGGCGGCTGGTCGTGCTCGGCGCCCGCCCGGCGCTCGCGGCCGCCACGAGGGTGCCGATCGTGGATTGGGCCGAATGCTGCGCGGCGGGGCCCGGCGCCGCGCATCGCATCATCGACGGCGACATGGCGGCAATCTTCTATACCTCCGGCAGCACCGGCCTGCCGAAGGGCGTCGTGCTGTCTCATCGCAACCTCGTGGCCGGCGCTCGCAGCGTGGCGCAGTACCTCGGCAACGAGGCGCACGATCGCATCCTCTCGGCGCTGCCGCTCAGCTTCGACGCCGGATTCTGCCAGCTCACCACGGCGTTCCTGGCGGGCGCGAGCGTCACCCTGCTCAACTATCTGCTGCCGCGCGACCTGATGAGGACGCTCGAGAACGAGCGCATCACCGGCCTCACCGCGGTGCCGCCGCTGTGGATGCAGCTCGCGCAGCTCGAATGGCCGCGCTCGGCGCGCGAGCACCTGCGCTACCTCGCGAACACCGGGGGCCGCATGCCGCGGGCGACGCTCGAGCGGCTGCGCGCTGCGCTGCCGCAAACGCGCATCTATCTGATGTACGGCCTGACCGAGGCATTTCGCTCGACCTACCTTCCGCCCGAAGAGCTGGACCGGCGGCCGGACTCGATCGGCAAGGCGATCCCGAATGCCGAGGTGCTGGTAGTGCGCGAGGATGGCAGCCCTTGCAATCCCGGCGAGCCGGGCGAGCTGGTGCACCGCGGCGCGCTGGTCTCCCTGGGCTATTGGAACGATCCGCAAAAGACGGCAGAGCGCTTCCGGCCGGCGCCCGGCCGGCCGGGCGGCCTGCCGTTCGAGGAAATCGCCGTGTGGTCCGGCGACACCGTGCGCTGCGACGAAGAGGGCTTCCTCTACTTCATCGGCCGGCGCGACGAGATGATCAAGACCTCGGGCTATCGGGTGAGCCCAAGCGAAG
>DASQYN010000230.1:0-3230 GCA_035639215.1 Burkholderiales bacterium | reverse complement strand
GGATCGTCTGCCCTTCGGCGCGCAGCCGCGCGAGACACTTCCAGATCTCCTCGCGGACCAGCGGCGCGAGTCCCTCGGTCGCCTCGTCGAGGATCAGGAGGTAAGGATTGGTGACGAGCGCGCGCCCGATGGCGAGCATCTGCTGCTCGCCGCCCGAGAGCTGGCTGCCTGAGTGCTCGGAACGCTCTCTCAGCCGGGGGAACAGCTGGAAAACCCGCTCCGCGGTCCACGCCTCCCGGCGCTGCGAGCGATTTTCGGCGAAGGCGACGAGGTGCTCGCGCACCGAGAGGTTGGGAAAGATCTGCCGTCCTTCCGGGACGAGCGCGATGCCGAGGCGCGCGATGCGCTCCGGCCGCTCGCGCTCGATGCGCCGGCCGCGGAAACGGATCGTCCCGCCGCGCGGCCGCGTGAGCCCCATGATCGAGCGCACGGTGGTCGTCTTGCCCATGCCATTGCGCCCGAGGAGGGTGGCCATTTCCCCGGCGTCGAGCGCGAGGTCGAGGCCGAACAGCACCGGGCTGCCGCCGTAGCCGCTCTCGAGCTTCTCGACCTCAAGCAGCAAGGTCTTCTCCGAGATAGGCCTGGCGCACCAGCGGGTCGGCGCGGATCGCCGCCGGCGCGCCGCTGGCGATGACGCGGCCGTTCACCAGCACCGAGATCCGGCTGGCGAGGCGGAACACCGCGTCCATGTCGTGCTCGACCAGCAGGATCGTCATGCGCTCGCGCAGCCGCTCGATCAGCTCGATCATGCGGCGCGACTCCTGCGGCCCCATGCCGGCCATCGGCTCGTCGAGCAGCAGCAGCCGCGGGCGCGTGGCGAGCGCGAGGCCGACCTCGAGCGCGCGCTGATCGCCGTGCGCCAGACGGGCGCTCACGACATCGATCTTTTCAGAGAGGCCAACTTCCTCGGCGAGCGTGCGAGCTTCGTCGGCGAGCACGGTCTCGGCGGCGACCGGGCGCCAGAAGGAGAAGCTCGAGCCGCTGCGGGCCTGCACCGCGAGCGCCAGGTTCTCGAGCACGCTCGAGCGGCGGAAGAGGCTAGTCACCTGATAGCTGCGCGCGAGGCCGGCGCGCACCCGGGCATAGGCGCGAAGCGCGGTGATGTCCTCGCCTTCGAAGACGATGCGGCCGCTGTCGGTGGGAAGCATGCCGGAGACCTGTGCGACGAGCGTCGTCTTGCCGGCGCCGTTCGGCCCGATGAGGGCGTGCACCTCGCCGCGCTCGATCTCGAGGGTCACGTCGTCGGTGGCGGCGACGCCGCCGAAGTGCTTGGAAACGTTGCGCAGCTCAAGCACGTTTTCTCGCGGAAAGCAGGCCGGCGAGCCCCTGCGGGGCGGCGAGCACGATGGCGAGCAGCACGGCGCCGACGGCGAGGCCGGCATGGTCGTGGTAGTTCGGCGCGAGCTTCTCCAGCCAGCCCACCTGGTAGTCGGCGATGAGATGCTCGAGCGCGAGCAGGACGAAGGCGCCGAGCGCGCCGCCCCAGAGCGTGCCGACGCCGCCGAGGATCACCATGATCATCAGCGTGCCCGACTGGATCCAGTGCAGCAGGCTCGGGCTCACGTAGCCCGCCTGGTTGGCGATCAGCGCGCCGGCGAGCCCGGCCGCCGCGCCCGAGATCACGAAGCAGGCGAGCTTGTAGCGGTACACCGGGAAGCCGATCGCCTCGGCGCGCGTCTCGTTCTCGCGGATCGCCTCGATCACGCGCCCGAAGCGCGAGCGCGACAGGCGGTGCAGCCCGTAGAGGACGGCGGCGAAGAGCGCCAGCACGACGTAGTACCAGGCGAGGTCGTTGGCGAGCGAGAGGCCGAAGCCGGGATCGGAACGGCGGCCCATCGGCAGGCCGTCCTCGCCGCCGTACGCTTTCAGGGACACGAAGAGGTAGTACACCATCTGCGCGAAGGCGAGCGTGATCATGATGAAGTACACGCCGCGCGTGCGCAGCGACACGGCGCCGATCACTACCGCGGCGACGCCGGCCACGAGCACGGCGGCCGGCCAGGCGAGCCAGAGGCTCGACACGCCCTCGGCGGCGAGGATGCCGACGGTGAAGGCGCCGGCGCCGAAGAACGCCGCGTGGCCGAAGCTCACCATGCCGCCGTAGCCGAGCACCAGGTTGAGGCTGGTCGCCGCGATCGCGTAGATCAGGATGCGGCTCGCCAGGCTCACGTAGAAGAGGCCGTCCGTCGCCTGCATGGCGAGCGGAAACGCCGCGAGCAGGACGAAGAGGGCGACGACCTTGCTCATCCGCGCGCCGGGAAGAGGCCCTGCGGCCGGAAATAGAGCACCACGGCCATCAGCAGATAGATCAGCACCGAGGCGAGCGCCGGGCCGGCGGCGCTCGCGAGCTGCGGCGGCAGGAAGACGCCGAAGAGGAGCGGCAGGAACGCCCGCCCGCTGGTGTCGACGATCCCGACGATCAGCGAGCCGACCAGCGCGCCCCGGATCGAGCCGATGCCGCCGATGACGATGACCACGAAGGCGAGAATGAGGATGTTCTCGCCCATGCCGACCTGCACGGCGAGGATCGGCCCGAGCATGGCGCCGGCGAGCGCGCAGAGCGCGGCGCCGAGGGCAAACACCGCGGTGAAGAGGCGCCGGATGTCGACGCCCATGGCGAGCGCCATCTCGCGGTTCGACGCTCCCGCGCGCACCAGCATTCCGACCCTGGTTTTCGTCACCAGGACGTAGAGCAGGAGCGCAACGAGGAGGCCGACGCCGATGATGAGCAGCCGGTAGGACGCGTATTGCAGCCCGCCCGGCAGCACGATCGGGCCGGTGAGCGACGGCGGCGGATTGAGGAGGATCGGCTGCGAGCCCCAGACGATGCGCACCAGCTCGTTGGCGATGAGGATGAGGGCGAAGGTAGCGAGCACCTGGCTGAGGTGATCGCGCGCGTAGAGCCTTCGCAGGAGCGTCAATTCGAGAGCCGCGCCAAGCAGCGCCGTGGCGGCGAGCGCGAGCGGCAGCGCGAGCCAGAACGAGCCGGTCGCCTGCGCGAGGCTCGCCATCAGGTAAGCGCCGATCATGTAGAGCGAGCCGTGCGCGAGGTTGATCATGTCCATGATGCCGAACACGAGCGTCAGCCCCGCGGCGAGCAGGAACAGCATCAGCCCGAACTGCAGGCCGTTCAGGGCCTGCTCGAGGACGAGCACGGCGGGCTCAGCCCTTCATCGCGCAGCCCTGCACGTACGCGTCGCCGTGGTTCTTCAGGATCGGCTCGTTGAACG
>DASQYN010000229.1:0-2708 GCA_035639215.1 Burkholderiales bacterium | reverse complement strand
CCCGGCCGCGTAAAGGACATCCTCGTCGGCGAGGGCGAGCTTGTGAAGGCCGGCCAGGTCGTCGTGCGCATGGACACCGACGTGCTCGAGGCAAGCCGTCGCCAGGCGGTGGCACAGCTCGATCAGGCAACGAGCGCGATTGCTGCCGCGAAAAGCCTGCTCGCGCAGCGCGAAAGCGACAAGGCGGCGGCGCGCGCGGCCGTGGCGCAGCGATCGAGCGAGCTCGCCCTCGCGAAAACACAGCTCGGCCGAACGAGCTTGCTCGCGGAGAAGACGTTCGTCTCGCCGCAGGCCGTGGACGACGCGCGGACGCGGGTGGAAAGCGCCGAGGCCGCCCTCAGCGCCGCGCGCGCGCAGGTCGCGGCGGCAGACGCCGCCATCGAGGCCGCGCGCGCGCAGGTGGCGGGCCAGAAATCCACCGCCGCCGCCGCACAGGCGAACATCGAGGGTATCCAGGCCGACATCGACGACTCGGTGCTCAAGTCGCCACGCGACGGCCGCATCCAGTACCGCATCGCGCAGCCGGGCGAAGTGGTCGGCGCCGGCGGCCGCGTGCTGAGCCTGCTCGACCTCTCCGACGTCTACATGACCTTCTTCCTGCCGACCGCCGACGCCGGCCGCCTTGCACTCGGCGGCGAGGCGCGCATCGTGCTCGACGCTGCGCCGCAGTACGTGATTCCGGCGACGATCTCCTTCGTCGCCTCGGAGGCGCAATTCACTCCCAAGACTGTCGAGACGGCGAGCGAGCGCGAGAAGCTAATGTTCCGCGTGCGTGCGCAGATCGCGCCAGAGCTGCTCCGCCAGCACGTTACGCGCGTGAAGGCGGGGCTGCCCGGCGTCGCCTACGCGAAGCTCGATCCCGTAAGGCCCTGGCCCGAGCGACTTCAGGTCAAGCTGCCGCAATGACGCCGCCGGTCGCCCGCCTGCGGGAGGTCGGGCTGCGCTTCAAGAAGCGCGTCGCCCTCGAGTCGGTGACGCTCGACCTGCCGGCGGGCTGCATCGTTGGCGTCATTGGCCCGGACGGCGTCGGCAAGTCGAGCCTGCTCTCGCTCGTCGCCGGCGCGCGCGCCCTCCAGTCGGGCGCGATCGAGGTGCTCGGCGCTGACATGGCGAGGTCGCGGCATCGCCGGGAGATCTGCCCGCGCATCGCCTATTTGCCGCAGGGGTTGGGCCGCAACCTCTACCCGCGCCTCTCGGTCTTCGAGAACGTGGACTTCTTCGGTCGGCTCTTCGGCCATGGCCGCGAGGAGCGCGAGCGGCGCATCGCGGCACTGCTGCAGGCGACCGGCCTCGCGCCCTTCGCCGCGCGCGCCGCCGGCAAGCTTTCCGGCGGCATGAAGCAGAAGCTGGGCCTGTGCTGCGCGCTCATCCACGATCCGGACCTGCTCATCCTCGACGAGCCGACCACCGGCGTCGATCCGCTGTCGCGGCGACGATTCTGGGAGCTGATCGCGCGCATCCGCGCCGCCCATCCCGGCATGAGCGTCATCGTGGCCACCGCCTACATGGAGGAGGCCGAGCGCTTCGATTGGCTGGTGGCGATGAACGCGGGAAAAATACTCGCCACAGGATCGCCGCGGGAACTTCATGAACGCACTGGACAATCCACCCTGGAAGCGGCCTTCATCGCGCTGTTGCCGGAAAAGATGAGGCGCGGCCACAACGCAGTGACAGTGCCGCCCCTCGCTGGCGGAAAGGAGGATGCCATCGAAGCGCGGGGACTCACCATGCGCTTCGGCGATTTCACTGCTGTCGATCACGTCAGCTTCCACATTCACCGCGGCGAGATCTTCGGTTTCATCGGTGCCAACGGCTGCGGCAAGACCACCACCATGAAGATGCTCACTGGTCTGTTGGCGCCCAGCGCGGGAGATGCCTTGCTGTTCGGACATGGCGTGGACGCCCGCGACATCACGACCCGGCAGCGGGTGGGCTACATGTCGCAATCGTTTTCGCTGTACACCGAACTGACCGTCAAGCAGAACCTGGTTCTGCATGCGCGCCTGTTCAGCGTGCCGGAAGCGGCCATTCCTGCGCGTGTCGGCGAATTGCTGGCCCGCTTCGGTTTGGAGAACGTCCCCAATGCGCTGTCCGGTCAACTGCCGCTGGGCATACGCCAGCGCCTGTCGCTTGCCGTAGCCATGGTGCATGGGCCGGAACTGCTGATCCTCGACGAGCCGACCTCCGGCGTGGACCCGGTGGCGCGCGATGCCTTCTGGCAGTTGCTGATCGATCTGTCACGCAACGACAAGGTGACCATCTTCATCTCGACGCATTTCATGAACGAGGCCGAACGCTGCGACCGCATTTCGCTGATGAATGCCGGGCGGGTGCTGGTCAGCGACGCACCGGCTGAAGTGGTGAAAAAACGCGGCGCGCAAAATCTGGAAGATGCCTTCATTGGCTACCTGAAAGATGACGCTCCGCCCGACGGCGAAATGCTCCCGGCAACCACAGCGCCGGCTTCCGCTGCGGCTGGCGAGGAAGGAGGACGGCCGGGCTCGAAGTTCCGGCGGTTCAGCTTCACCCGCGCTTTCAGTTATACCTTGCGCGAAGCGCAGGAACTGCGGCGCGATCCGGTGCGCATGGTGATGGCGCTGTTCGGCAGCCTGATCCTGATGTTCATCATGGGCTACGGCATTACCATGGATGTGAACGATCTCAGCTACGCCGTGCTCGACCGCGACCAGACCGCTTTGAGCCAGAGC
>DASQYN010000228.1:0-2367 GCA_035639215.1 Burkholderiales bacterium | reverse complement strand
TGTGTTCAAGAACGGCTGGGAGGACAAGCAGTACCTTCATGACCGCGTCTACGGCATGGACGAGGTGAAGAAGGAAGTGATGGCCAAGTGGACGCCGGACAAGGTGGCCGACGTCACCGGCGTGCCGGAAGAGCAGATGTTTGCGGTGGCGAAGACGCTCGCCGAGAACCGGCCGGGATTCGTCATCTGGGCGATGGGCCAGACGCAGCACACCAATGCCAACGCGATCGTGCGCGCCACCAACATCCTGATGCTCGCGCTCGGCAACGTCGGCCGCTCGGGCGGCGGCTGCAACGTCTACCGCGGCCACGACAACGTGCAGGGCGCGACCGACATCGGGCCGAACCCGGACACGCTGCCGGGCTACTACCCGGTCGCGGTGCCCGGCTCGTGGGCGCACTGGGCGAAGGTCTGGAACGTCGACCTCGACTGGCTGAAAAAGCGCTACGCCTCCGAGGCGATGATGGCGAAGCCCGGCATGACGGTGTCGCGCTGGATCGACGGCGTCACCGAGAAGACCGACGCGATCGACCAGGACAACAACCTGCGCGCCATCATCTTCTGGGGCCATGCGCCGAACTCGCAGTCGCGCGGCCTGGAGATGCTCGAGGCGATGAAGAAGCTCGACCTGCTCGTGGTCATCGACCCCTATCCGTCGGCGACCGCGGCGATGTTCGCCAAGGCCAACCCGAACGGCGCGGGCTATCTGCTGCCCGCCGCGACGCAGTTCGAGACCGAGGGCTCGGTCACGGCGTCCAACCGGTCGCTGCAATGGCGCGAGAAGGTGATCGATCCGTTGTTTGACTCGCGCACCGACCAGATGATCATGTACCAGCTCGCCGGCAAGCTCGGCTTCGCCGACCAGTTCATCGGCAAGAAGGACGGCAAGCAGAACCTGCGCCTGGTCAAGGGCAAGGGCGGCATGGACGAGCCGTCGATGGAAGACACGCTGCGCAACGAGATCAACAAGGGCTGCTGGACCATCGGCTACACCGGCCAGTCGCCCGAGCGGTTGCAGGCGCACATGCGCAACATGCACCTGTTCGACGTGAAGACGACCCGCGCGCGCGGCGGCAAGGACGCGAAGACCGGCTATGACCTCACCGGCGACTATTACGGCCTGCCGTGGCCGTGCTACGGCACGGCGGCGATCAAGCACCCCGGCACGCCGCTGCTGTACGACACGCACAAGCACGTGATGGACGGCGGCCACACCTTCCGCGCCCTCTTCGGCGTGGAGAAGGACGGCGTCAACCTGCTCGCCGAGGACGGCGTCTGCTCGAAGGGCAGCGACATCACCACCGGCTACCCGCAGTTCGACCACAGCTTCCTGAAGAAGCTCGGCTGGTGGGACGAGCTCACCGACGAGGAGAAGAAGGCGGCCGAAGGCAAGACCTGGGCGAACGACCCCTCGGGCGGCATCCAGCGCGTGGCGATGAAGCACGGCTGCAGCCCGTTCGGCAACGCCAAGGCGCGCGCCGTCGTGTGGAACTGGCCCGACGCCATCCCGCAGCACCGCGAGCCGCTCTACTCGCCGCGCCCGGACCTGGTCGAGAAGTATCCGACCCACGACGACGTGAAGAACCTGTGGCGGCTGCCGACGCTCTTCAAGTCGGTGCAGCAGAAGGCGGTCGCCGACAAGGCCTACGAGAAGTTTCCGCTCATCCTGACGAGCGGGCGGCTGGTCGAGTTCGAGGGCGGCGGCGAGGAGACGCGCTCCAACCCCTGGCTCGCCGAGCTGATGCAGGAGGCCTTCATCGAGATCAATCCGAAGGCGGCCGCCGACCGCAACATCAGGAACGGCGAGTACGTCTGGCTGTCGACGCCGGAAGGCGCGCGGCTGAAGGTCAAGGCTAAGGTCACCGAAGGCATCGGCCCCGGCACCATATTCATGCCGTTCCACTTCTCCGGCTGGTGGCAGGGCGAGGACATGCTGCCCTACTACCCGGGGGGCGCGGCGCCGATCGTGCGGGGGGAGGCGGTCAATACGGCCACGACCTACGGCTACGACCGGATCACCATGATGCAGGAAACCAAGACCACGATCTGCCAGGTGGCGAAGGCATAAAAAGGGACCGAGGAGACAGCCATGGCAAGAATGAAATTCCTCTGCGACGCCGAGCGCTGCATCGAGTGCAACGGTTGCGTCACCGCGTGCAAGAACGAGAACGAGGTGCCCTGGGGCGTGAACCGCCGCCGCGTCGTCACCATCAACGACGGCGTGGTCGGCGCGGAGAAATCGATCTCGGTGGCGTGCATGCACTGCTCGGATGCGCCGTGCATGGCGGTCTGCCCGGTCGACTGCTTCTATAAGAGCGACGATGGCGTGGTGCTGCACGACAAGGACCTTTGCATCGGCTGCGGCTA
>DASQYN010000227.1:0-5270 GCA_035639215.1 Burkholderiales bacterium | reverse complement strand
CGGAAGCTGCCCGAGCTCCCATAAGAGGTTCAGTAGCGCAAGGAGAGGCAGGTAACGCTTGCCGATGAACGCAAGCGCGCCGCGATCGCGGTACCACGCGCTCACGACGAATGGCCGTGACGGTGGTGTGCGTCCGGATAGTGGACATGCGCGTGCGTCAGCGGCTCGTGGCGGTGCGCGTGCGTGTGGCGCGTGCCCGGCGGCACGGGCGGCTCGTGCGCATGCCGGTGATGCTCGTCGTGCTCGTGCTCGTGGGTGTGCTCGAGCGGCTCGTGCGTGTGGCGGTGCGCATGGCGCTCGCTGATGTGCAGCCAGACGCCGGCCGCCATCAGCACGGCGGCAATAAAAAGGGTGACCGTCACGCTTTCGCCGAGAAGCAGCACCGCGAAAATGGCGCCCGCGAAAGGTGCAGTGGAGAAATAGGCCGCGGTGCGCGCCGTGCCGAGCTCGCGCAGCGCGACGACGAAGAGCGCGAGGCTCACGCCGTAGCCGAGCCAGCCGACGATCAGCGCGCCGCCGAGGACCGGCAGCCGCGGCAAGCTCGCGCCGACGAGCAGGGCGAGGCTGGTGTTGGTCGCCCCGGCGGCAAGGCCTTTCAGCATGGCCACCGTGCGCGGGTCGGCGAGCGAGACCTTGCGCGTCAGGTTGTTGTCGATCGCCCAGGCGAGGCACGCGGCGAGCACCGCCAGCGCGGGCATCGCCCGATCGACGCTCGCTTCGGAGGGGGAGGAGAGGACGATGGCGCCCGCGACGACGAGCAGCATGCCGAGCGCGATGCGCCGGTCGAAGTTCTCCTTGAAGACGAACCAGGCGATGAGCGCGGTGAAGACCGCCTCGGCGTTCAGCAGCAGCGCCGCGGCCGACGCGGGCATGCGCGAGAGCGCCCACATCAGCAGCACGGGGCCCGCGATGCCGCCGGCGACGATGGCGCCGGCGAGCGCCAGCCCTTCGTCACGGGTCAAACGCGATACGGTTCGTCGCTTGAAGAGCGAAACGGCGGCGAGCCCGAGGCCCGAGCCGAGATAGAGCAGCCCGGCGAGCAGCCAGGGGCTGGTGTCGCCGACGAGCAGCTTGGCGAGCGGCGTGCTCGCGCCGAAAAGGAGCGCCGCGCCAAGCGCGGCGAGGATGCCACGACGCACGGCGTCATTCTGCCGTGCGCCACGCGCTCAGTGGCGCTGGAAGATCCAGCTTCGCGTGGCGTCGAAGGCAAGCGTCTCGTAGGGCTGCGCAGCGCCGGCCATGCCGGGCGAGCCCGGCACCATCCCGGCAACGGCGAGGCCCTTCAGCTTCGGACGCTCGCGCAGCAGGCGGTGCACGTCGGCGGCCGGCACGTGGCCTTCCAGCACATATCCGGACACGATCGCGGTGTGGCAGGAAGCGAGCCGCTCGGGGACGCCGTAAGTCCGCTTGACCGGTGAAACATCGGCGTCGTCACGGACCTCGACCCGGAAGCCGTTGGCCCGCAGGTGCGCTACCCATTCCCCGCAGCAGCCGCAGGCCGGGCTCTTGTGAACGGTGACGAGCGGCACAGCCCGAGCGTGCGCGCCCAGCGGCAGGCCGAGCGCGCACACCGTACCGAGCGCCTGGATGAAACGGCGCCGCTCCATGGCTCAGCGGCCTTCACCGAGCTGCTTGCGCTGCTCCGGCGTCAGCACCGAGTCCATGCTTTTGCGAGCGGCAAGCGAGTTCTCGAACATCTGCTTGCGCAGCTCGGTCATGGCCTCGAAGGACTTGCGCGCGGCGTTTTCGTCGAGCTTGCCGTCCTTGTACGCGTCCGCCTGGTTCCAGCGGATCTCGTGCATCGACTGCATCAGCGCCCATTGCTTCTTGCGGAGTGCCTGCTGGATCTCCGCGACTTTGCTGCGCTGCTCGCTCGTGAGGTTGAGATTGCCATAGCCGTAGCCGGGACCGTAGCCGCCCATCATGCCGTAGCCCGGACCATAGCCGCCCATCATGCCGGGGCCCATGCCGTAGCCGGGCCCGTAGCCCCCATAGCCCATCTGCGCGGTGGCGGGAATGGCGAGAACGGCTGCCGCTGCGATCGCGGCGCTGATCAGTGTGCGTTTCATTGTGCATCTCCTTTCACTGCATCCTGTTGAATTGCGTTGGGACTTCGAACGACCGGTGGCGCGCCTTGCGGCGCAAGCTCAACGCAGGATGCGGCTGGAGCGGGCGTAATAGGAGCGAGGCGGCGCCGGCGCGCGGCGCACGAAGCGCGTCGCGCCGGCCAGAAAGAGCGTCGCGGCAGCGAGATAGGCGAAGGCAACGGGCGCGACCAGGGGCTTGCCGCCCGTGTCGATCAGGAGACCGAGTGGCTTGGCGGCGGTTGCCGCCCCCGCGACCTGACAGCACGAAGGCGTCTCGCCGGCGTGCATCTGCGGGTGCGCAGCCGCGCAGAGCGGCCGCTGGAGCAGAAGCGCGAGCGCAACTGCCCCGAGGACGACGAAGAGGGCGCGTGCCGCATTCATACTGCAGCCAGCTTGCGCTCTTTACCGCACCGGGGCTTGAGGCAGATCAACCCCGGGCGCAGCCCTCATAGACGTAGGTCAGGATGCGCGGCCCCTCGAGGTAGAACCTTTCCACCTCGACCGAAGGAAACACGGCGCCGAGCAGCGCGTCGATGCGCCGGTCGAGATGGCAGCCGCCGGCGATGGGACGCCAGAACGGGGTCAGGCGCCGCTGCCACGCGGCGACGCCCGGATCGCGCGCGAGGCCGTGCTCGATGAAGAACAGCTCGCCGCCGGACTTGAGCACGCGCCGGATCTCGCGCAGCGCCGCTTCCGCGTCGCGAATGCTGCACAGCGCCCAGGTGACGAGCGCGGAATCGAAGCTCGCCGTGGCGAACGGCAGCCGCTCGGCGCTCTGCTGCACGAGCTCGACCTCCATGCCCGAGCGTCGCGCATTCCGGCGCGCCATGGCGAGCAGCTCGTGCGACGGATCGACCGCGCAGAGACGCCGCAGCCTGGCAGCGTCGTAGAAGGGCAGGTTGAGGCCCGAGCCGATGCCGATTTCCAGCACCGCGCCGTGCGCCTTCGGCACGAGCATCGCCCGCCGCTCGCGCATGCGCTTCTGCTTCATCGCGAGATCGATGAGGCGCGGCAGCAGGAAGCGCGAGTAAAGGTTCATCTCACGTCGGTGATGATGTAGTCGTGGCCGGACTGCACGAAGCCGAACTCGATCTTCGCGCCCGGCTTCAGCTTGGCGAGCGTCGCGTCGTCCTTCACCTTGAAGCTCATGGTCATGCCGGGCCAGTTGAGGCTCGGCACCGGGCCGTGCGCGATGCTCGCGCTGTGCTTCTGCGCGTCGACCGACTTCACCACGCCGGTCGTGCGATGCTCCTGCGCGGCGGCCGGCAGGGCGGCGACGGCGATGACGACGGCGAGGGTCAATGCAGCGAGTCGCTTCATTTCACTTCTCCTGGGATCGAAAGCGGGAGCGGCGCATCAGCAGGTACGCCGCGGGGATGACGAAGAGGGAGAGCAGCGGCGCGGTGATCATGCCGCCGACCATGGGCGCGGCGATGCGCTGCATGATCTCCGAGCCGGTGCCGCTGCCGGCCATGATCGGCAGCAGGCCGGCGACGATCACCGCCACCGTCATGGCCTTTGGCCGCACGCGCTGCACCGCGCCTTCGTCGAGCGCCGCCTCGAGCGCGCTGTGGCGGCCCGAGTCGATCGCCTGCTTGAGGTAGAGCAGCATCACCACGCCGAACTCGGCCGCGACGCCGGCCAGGGCGATGAAGCCGACCGCCGAGGCGATCGACAGGTTGTAGCCGAGCGCGTACATCAGCCAGAAGCCGCCGGCGAGCGCGAAGGGCAGCGTCGCCATGAGCAGCGCCGCCTCGTCGGTGCGGCGGAAGGTGAGATACAGCAGCACGAAGATGAGCACGAGCGTCGCCGGCACCACCGTCTTCAGCCGGTTGGTCGCGCGCTCGAGGTACTCGAATTGCCCCGACCAGGAGAGCGAATAGCCGGGCGGCAGCTGCACTTCCTTCGACACGGCCGCCTGCATGTCGCGCACCGCCGAGCGCAGGTCGCGGCCGCGCAGGTCGACGTAGATCCAGCTCGAGAGCCGCGCGTTCTCGCTCTTCAGCATCGGCGGCCCATCGGCGATGTCGATCGCGGCCACGTCGCCGAGACGGATCTGCGCGCCGCGCTCGGTGAGCACGGGGAGCTCGCGCACCTTCTCCACCGAGTCGCGCACCTCGCGCGGATACCGCACGTTGATGGGGAAGCGCTGCAGGCCTTCGACCGTCTCGCCGATGTTCTCGCCGCCGATCGCCGCGGCGACCAGGCTCTGCACGTCGGCGACGTTCATCCCGTAGCGCGCGGCGCGGTCGCGGTCGATCTTCACGTCGATGTAGCGGCCGCCGCTCAGGCGCTCGGCGAACGCCGAGCTCACGCCGGGCACCGGCTGCACCGCGCGCTGCACCTGGGCCGCGACGCGCTCGACTTCCGCGAGGCTCGGGCCGGAGACCTTGATGCCGACCGGGCTCTTGATGCCGGTGGCGAGCATGTCGATGCGATTGCGGATCGGCGGCACCCACACGTTGGCGAGCCCCGGCACCCGCACCACGCGATCGAGCTCCTCGACCAGCTTCTCCGGCGTCATGCCGGCGCGCCATTGGGCGCGCGGCTTGAACTGGATCGTGGTCTCGAACATCTCGAGCGGCGCCGGATCGGTGGCGGTGTCGGCGCGTCCCGCCTTGCCGAACACGCTCGCCACTTCCGGCACGGTGCGGATCAAGCGGTTCGTCTGCTGCAGGAGCTGCGCCGCCTTGCCGGCCGAGATGCCGGGCAGCGCCGATGGCATGTAGAGGAGGTCGCCTTCGTCGAGCGGCGGCAGGAACTCGCCGCCGATATGCATTGCCGGATAGAAAGTCGCGGCGAGGACCAGCAGCGCACCTAGCAAAGTGCTTTTGGGATACTTCAGGACCTGGTGCAGCAAGGGGCGATACCCAGCGATGAGCACGCGGTTGAGCGGGTTGCTGGTCTCGGCGGGGATCTTCCCCCGGATGAGATAGCCCATCAGCACCGGAATCAGCGTCACGGCGAGACCGGCCGCCGCCGCCATGGCATAGGTCTTGGTGAAGGCGAGCGGCGAGAAGAGCCGTCCTTCCTGCGCCTCCAGGGTGAACACCGGCACGAAGGAGATCGTGATGATGAGCAGCGACGCGAAGAGCGCCGGGCCGACCTGCACCGCGGCGTCGCCGATGACGCGCCAGTGCTCGGCGCCGGCGAGCTTCTCGCCCGGGTGCGCCTGCTGCCAGG
>DASQYN010000226.1:0-2705 GCA_035639215.1 Burkholderiales bacterium | reverse complement strand
CATTTTCCCCACCAAGATTCTTTTCCCCGTCCTGCGTGCTTCGGCTTCGCTCGTGCCGGCGCGGCCGAGCGGCGGGTCGATGAAGAGAGCGTAGCTCAGGATGCGGTCGGAGATGCGGCGGCGCTCGTTGTCGAAGAGGTTGGCGGCGACGATCTCGTAGTCGTTGTAGGAGGTGTGGGTGAAGGCGCCCTTGCCGTTGCATTCGCCGAGCGCCCAGACGCCTTCGGCGCTGGTGCGGCACTCGTCGTCGACCTTGATGTAGCCGCGCTCGTCGACCTCGATGCCGGCTTCGCGCAGGCCGAGGTCGCCGGTGTTCGGCGTGCGGCCGACGGCGAGCAGCACGTGCGTGCCTTCGGCGAGCGGCTTGCCGCGCTCGCATTCGAGGGTGACGGCGATGCGCTTGCCCTTTTTTTTGAGGCCCATGCATTGAGCGTCGGTGCGGATCTCGATGCCCTCGCGCTCGATGACGGCGCGGATCCCGGCGGCCACGTCGCCGTCCTCGCGCGCCAGCAGCTTCGGCGCGCGCTCGACCACCGTGACCTCGGAGCCGAAGCGGCGGTACATCTGTGCGAACTCGAGTCCGATATAGCTGCCGCCGACGATGATGAGATGCGGCGGCCGGAAATCGACGTCCATCATCGAGCTGTTGGTGAAGAAGGGCACCTCCTTCACGCCCGGCATGTCCGGGACTGCGGCGCGCGCCCCGACGTCGATGAAGACGCGATCCGCCTCGAGCTCGCGGCGCTTGACCGCCACGCGACGAGGGCCGGTAAATCGGGCATGCCCGCGTATCAGCGTCACGTTCTTCATGCCGGCGATCCACTTGCGCAGGCCGCTCGACGATTGGCCTACCACCTGGTCCATCCGGCGTTTCACCGCTCGCATGTCTGCCGGGACAGGATTTGCCTTGAACCCGAATTCGGCGCCGCGCCGGGCCATGTGCATGGCGCGCGCGCTCGCGACGAGCGTCTTGGTCGGGATGCAGCCGGTATTGACGCAGGTGCCGCCGAGGAGCTTTCTCTCGATGAGCGCCGTCTTCAGGCCTTCCTTGTCGAGGCGCGCGCAGAGCGCCGGCGCGGCCTGTCCCACGCCGATCACGATGGCATCGAAGCGTTCGCTCATGGACGTTTCCTGAAGACAAGGAGGCGGTTGTTGGCCGGCATGGCGTTGTTTTCTTCTAACGCCAATCCCTCGTGTGTCGCAAGCGCGCACACCGCCTCGTAGTCGCGCACGCCGCTCGCCGGGTCGCGCCGGCGCAGCAGGGCATCGAAACGGGCGTTGCTTTCCGAAGTCGGCTGGCCGCTCCGATGAAAGGGGCCGTAGACGGCGAAGACGCCGCCCGTGGGCAGCAGCGCGGCGACGCCCTCGAACATGCGTTCGACCTGCGGCCAGGACACGATGTGGCAGGTATTCGCGGTGAACGCGGCGTCGATATCGAGCTGCGGGAAGGACCGACCGACGTCGAGGGCGATCGGCGGAGGATCGGCGACCCACTGGCGGATATCCGGCAGGTTGTCCGCGACGTCGCTCGCCTGCCAGACGAGCTGCGGCAGATTCGCCGCGAAGTACGCGGCGTGCTGGCCGGTGCCGGCGCCGATCTCGAGAACTTTCGTCCGGTCGGCGAAGACGCGCTTCAGAATCGCAAGGATCGGCTCGCTATTCCGCTCGGCGGCCTCGGAGAAAGGCTTCAGGCGGCGAGGCGCACCGGAATGCGGCGCGGGCCAAAGGGCCGCTCGAACCGGCCGAAGCGCCCGGCGATCGGCGCGCCGCAGTGCCGGCAGCCCCCGGACGCGGTCAACTGATAGCTGCCGATGCGATACCAGTCGCGCTCGATGACGAGCTCCTCGCAGGACGCGCAGTACGTCGAGCCGCCGCCGCTGTCGTGGACGTTGCCGGTATAGACGTGGTTGAGCCCGGCGAGTCGCGCGATCTCCCGCGCTCGCGTGAGCGTCGCCGCCGGCGTCGGCTGCACGTCGGTCATCTTCCAGTCCGGGTGGAAAGCGGTGAAGTGCAGCGGCACATCCGGCCCGAGGTTCTCGCGGATCCACTTGGACTGCGCGCGCAGCTCCTCGTCCGAGTCGTTCTTGCCCGGAATCAGCAGCGTGGTGATCTCGGTCCAGACGTTGGTCTCTTTGACGAGATAGACGAGCGTGTCGAGCACGGGCTGCAGGCGGCCGCCGCACACCTTGAAGTAGAACTCGTCGCTGAACGCCTTCAGGTCGACGTTCGCCGCATCCATCTTGGCGTAGAACTCCCGGCGCGCCGCGTCATGCATGTAGCCCGCCGTGACCGCGACCGACTTCACGCCCCGGGCATGGCAGGCATCGGCGATGTCCATCGCGTATTCGGCGAAGATCACCGGATCGTTGTAGGTGAACGCCACCGACTTGCAGCCGAGCCTGACGGCCGCATCGGCGATGCCCTGCGGCGCCGCTTCGTCCTGCAGGCGGTCCATCTCGCGCGACTTGGAGATGTCCCAGTTCTGGCAGAACTTGCAGGCGAGGTTACAGCCCGCCGTGCCGAACGAAAGCACGCTCGACCCGGGATAGAAGTGGTTAAGCGGCTTCTTCTCGATCGGATCGATGCAGAAGCCTGAGGAGCGCCCGTACGTCGTCAGCACCATC
Source organism: Burkholderiales bacterium (assembly GCA_035639215.1). Classification (GTDB taxonomy): domain Bacteria; phylum Pseudomonadota; class Gammaproteobacteria; order Burkholderiales; family SG8-39; genus SCGC-AG-212-J23. The sequence continues at coordinate 81 of DASQYN010000226.1, read as the reverse complement.
CGGTCGCCCTCGCGCTGGCGCACGAAGCAAAGGCCGCGCTGGCCTTCATGCAGGCGGCAATCGCGCGGACAGAGGTCGCAT
>DASQYN010000225.1:0-6129 GCA_035639215.1 Burkholderiales bacterium | reverse complement strand
CAAAGGCGCCGACGGCGAACGACGCCGCGAGATAGCCCAGCCCCGCCTGGCCGATGGCATAGACGTCCTTCGCGACATAGGGCAGCAGGCCGAGGAAGAACGGAAAGGCGAGCAGGTTGACGAGGAAGGCCATGCTGAAGGCGCCGAGCTGGTCGGGCTGCTGCCAGACGTAGCCCACCGCCTGCCGCAGCCCGGCGAGCGCCCTGGCCGCCGCCTGCTGCGCGTCGCCTTCGGCGCGTGCCGGCGGGCCGGCGACGCCCAGCGAAAGGAGGAACGCGCCGACATACATCGCGGTGACGATCATGTAGGCCGGCGCCATACCGATCAGCGCCACGCCGCCGGTGCCGGCCAGCGCGCCGGCGATGCGCGCCGTGTCGGAAGTCGTGCGCTGGATGCCGAGCGCCGGCATGAGCAGCCCCTGGCGCATGGTCTGCCCGACCAGCACGTAGCGCATCACGTTGTCCTGCGGCCGCATCAGGCCGGCGAGCGCGGCGACGGTGAAAACGTGCCACGGCTCGAGCGCCTTCGTCCAGGCGAGCGTGGCGATGACCAGCGCAAGCACGGCATAGGCGGCGCGCGTCGCGCAGAGAAGGAAGCGGAAGCCCAGCCGGTCGCCGGCGACGCCGAACACCGGCGAGAAGATGGAGCCCAGCCACACCAGGGCGCCGAGCACCACCAGGCTCTCCACCGAGCCGGTCGCCGAGAGCACGTACCAGCCGAGGATCAGGTTCTCCATCTCGAACGCCCACGACGTGAACAGGTCCGCCGGCCACTGGAAGCGGAAGCTGCGGACGGCGAAGGGCGCCAGCACCGGCACTACTGGCGCAGCTTGGCGTCGGCGAGCTCGCGGAAAAACGCCTGGTGATCCCGCAGCTCGTGCAGGAAACCGAGCTCGTGCTGCGGCAGCTGGCTCTCCGGCAGGTGCCGGCTCATCTTCTGCAGCAGGTCGAGCACCTCCCGGATGCGCTCGACGCTGGAGGATTCAACGAACGCGCGCACCTGGCTGCGGGTCATGGGCGCGAGTGTAACTGCTGTTGCGTCGGAGCAACTCGGACAAAGCGGTGGGGCAGCGAACGCTGAAAGGAAAATCTCGCCCGCTCCGCTAAGTGCGCTTGGCGAATCGGGAATGTGCGGGTGCCGTATCGCTCGTCGGCGCCGGGCGACAGGCTTCACGGACCGCCGCTCGTTCAATACGATCGGCTCATGTGGGCCGGGCTTGAAAACCAATCAGGCGATGGCAGCGCTGCTCAGGATGCCGAGGCGCTCGTGCTCGCCTGCCGGCGCCTGTCTCGACGAGCGGCAGTGCTGGCAGAGAGAACGCAGGCGCTCGTCGAGCGGCAACGAGTCCTGACGAAGCTCCTCGACGAGCACCTGGGATCCTCGCGACCGAAGTAAGGCAGCGTTAGTCCTTTCCTTCCGTCATGCCGATCTCTGCCGCGGTCATGGCGTAGACGATGCGCACCCCCTCGTTCTGCACGAGCCGCAGCAGCTCGTCGGCCTGCTCCTTGGCGAGCAGGAACTCGACCTCGACCGTCAGGTCGCCGGCGAGCTCGAAGAAGTGCTGCTCGTGGAGCACGCCATGGCGGCCGAATCCGGCGATCGCCCGGAAGGCCGATCCGCCCTTGAAGCCCGCATTCTTCGCGCGCTCGAGCAGCCACTCGTAGAGCAGGATGCCGTGGTGGCGGCGGTTCTCGTGCATGTAGAAGCGCAGGTAGGTGCCGTGCATGGCTCCAAACGTACACCAACTTTCAGGTCCGTCCCGCCAGCCCGGCCACCACGATCACGAACTCCGCCATGTCGAAAGGCTTGGCGAGATGCGCCTGGTAGCCGGCGAGGATCGCCTGCTTGCGGTCGTCGGGCCTCGCCAGGGCGGTGACCGCGAGCGCCGGAATGCGGCTGCCTTTCGCCTCGAAGGCCCGCAGCCGGCGCATGAACTGATAGCCGTCCATGTCGGGCATGCCGACGTCGCTCACCACCACGTCGGCCGAGTCGTGCTGCAGCATGTCGAGCGCCTCGGCGGCCGATTGCGCCGCCCGCACGTTCGCGCCGTGGTCCTCGAGGACGCGCTTGATCAGCTCGCGCGCATCGGGCTCGTCGTCGATGACGAGCGCGCGGATGCCGTCGAGGCGGGGAACGGCCAGGCTCTCGGCCGACTCTCCCCTCGACTCATGCATGCGCGCTGCGTGCGCGGCGCTGCGGGTGATCGCCAGCGGAAGATGGACGATGAAAGTGGCGCCTTTGCCCTCGCCCATGCTCTTCGCGTGGATCGATCCGCCATGCAGGTCGACGAGCTGCTTGGAGATCGCCAGGCCAAGGCCCAGGCCGCCGTGCTTGCGGTGGAGCGAGGTGTCGGCCTGGGAAAAGCGGTCGAAGACGTGCGGCAGGTAGTCCGCGGCGATGCCGATGCCGGTGTCGGCGACGCTCACCTCGAGGTGCGAGTTCGCGCGCTGCAGGATCACCTGGATCCTGCCGCCTTTCGGCGTGAATTTGACGGCGTTGCTGAGCAGGTTCCAGAACACCTGCTGCAGCCGCGCGGCGTCTCCGGAGACCACGGCGCCCTGCGGATCGAGGATGCCCTCGAGCCGCACGCCTTTCGCCCGGGCCGCCGGCTCCATCGAATCGATCGCCGACTGCACCACGTCGACCAGGCCGACCTCCTGCACGTCGAGCCGCATCCGGCCGCCCATGATGCGGCTGAGATCGAGCAGGTCGTCGATCAGCCTCACCTGCGCGCGCGCATTGCGCTCGATGATCTCCATGGCGCGGTCGAGCTCGTCCGGGGTGCGCGCCCGCTCGCCTTTCGTGCGCAGCACCTGCGCCCAGCCGAGGATCGCGTTGAGCGGCGTGCGCAGCTCGTGCGAAAGGCTGGCGAGGAACTCGTCCTTGATCCGCGTCGCGCGCTGCGCCTCGATCCTCGCGGTCCGCTCCGCCTCGAGCAGCGCCTCGCGCTCGGCGCCGGCGCTCTCCAGCGCCTCGGTGCGCTTCTGCTCGGTCATGTCGCGCGTCAGCTTGGCGAAGCCGCGCAGGCGTCCCTCGTCGTCGCGCAGCGCGGTGATCGTCACGTGCGCCCAGAACCGCGATCCGTCCTTGCGGATGCGCCATCCCTCGTCGACGTACATCCCCGCCGAGGCGGCGGTCTTCAGCTCGTATTCCGGATAGCCGCTGTCGGCCACGTCCTTGGGATAGAAGGCGCGGAAGTGCCGGCCGATGATCTCGGCGGCGCTGTAGCCCTTGATACGCTCCGCGCCGCTGTTCCAGGTCGCGACGTAGCCGTTGACGTCGAGCATGAAGACAGCGTACTCGGTCACGCGCTCGACCAGCAGGCGGAAGCGCTCCTCGCTCGCCTTCAAGGCCTCCTCGTGCGCGCGTCGCTGCGTGAGGTCGCGCGTCACCTTGCCGAAGCCGACCAGCTTGCCGTCGGCGTCGCGCAGCGCGGTGATCACCACGTTCGCCCAGAAGCGGGTGCCGTCCTTGCGGACGCGCCAGCCTTCTTCCTCAAAATGCCCGGTCTCGGCGGCCACCTTCAACTCGTACGCCGGGTGGTCGCGCGCCACCGCTTCGGCCGGATAGAACCGGGAAAAATGCTGCCCGATGATCTCGTCCGCCCGGTAGCCGTTGATCAGCTCGGCGCCGATGTTCCACGTCACCACACGGCCCTGCGGGTCGAGCATGAAGATGGCGTAGTCGCGGACGGCCTCCACCAGGAGCCGAAACGGCTGCCCCGCGGCCTCGCCTTTTTTCGCAGGTCTCTTGCTCATGGGGCGAAAAGCGGGGCAAGCAATTCGCGTTCCCATGAACCCGCCGGTCGTGCGGGCCTCGCGCGCTTCGTCTGGACCCATCACGGTCACGGCGAAGGCCACGAAGGCAACGGCTTCCAGGTCCTGCGTTTCAGCGACGATTTCCTGAAGTCGCGGCGGGGCCGGGAGCTGATCGACGCAGCCCGGAAGGACGACTAAGCCTTACCGCGCAGTTCCGACGGAGTGAGGCCGTAGCGGCGCTTGAAGGTGCGGTTGAAATAGGAGAGGTCGCCAAACCCCGCGTCGAAGGCGATCGACGCGATGCTGCGGCCTGCCAGACGCGGGGCTGTCAACAGGCGACGCGCGCGCTCGAGTCGGCGCTCGAGGACGAACTCCGAGAACGACGTGCCTTCGCTCGCGAACAGTTTTCGGATGTAGCTGTCCGACACCTGCTGGCGCCTCGCGATGACGCCGGGCGAAAGATCCCAGGTCGTGAGCTGCGCTTCGATGTCCGCCTTGATGGCGCGGAGCCGGGCCGCGCGGATGCCGCGCCCTTCGGCCACCGCGGCCGCGTCGCGCGTCGCGCCGAGCGTGACCGCGACCAGGTCGCACAGCTGCGCCGCGACGAGCTGCCGCATCTCCGGGATGGCGAGCGCCGGATCGTTGAAAACGGCATCGACGTAGCTTCCCAGCAATCTCAGCATGCCGGTGCCGCGCGGAATCCGCCTCAGCACGGCATCGTCGGCATCGCGCACCAGCAGGCCAAGCGCGGCGCGCGGCAGACGGAGGACGCGATGGTCCACGAGGTCCGGCCGGCTGATGGTCCGCGAAACCGAATAGCTGAGCAGCATCGCGTCGCCATCGCCCAAAGTCGTCTCGCCGCGCCGCCCCCTGACGAGACTGAGCCCGCGCAAATTCATGTGGAAGCTGAAATCGTCGTCCCCGTCGCCGCTGTCCCGGCGCGCGTGCTCGTGCCGGACACCCCGCACCGTCCCGGACAGGAGGCCGAGGTCGGGAAACTTGCGGATTGCGAAGTCGACGCCGCAGGCAACGTCCGGCATCGGCGTGAAAGATACCCAGGTGACTCCGCGGTTGTGCAGCGACTCGACGTCGCTCGCCTGGGCCTGCACCAGCACGGCATCCGCCGCATGCGTGCTCATTCGGCACCAAGCTAGCACCCGGCGCGATGTCCCGTCCAGTCCGCGCCCCATTCCCGCCGCGTCCAAGGCAGAGGCATCGATAAGCACTACCGTGTGCGAATGCGGAGGGTGCCATGACACTTTTACGACGCGAATTCCTGCAATTGATCGCAGGCGCCGCCGCGGTGCCGGTGATCGCCTTGCGCGCCACCGTTGCCCAGGCGAGGCTGCGGCCCGTCCGCGTGGCGACCGGCGTGCTCGCGACATGGCAGAGCACCGCGTGGCTCGGCGCGGAAGCCGGTGTCTTCAAGAAGCGAGGGATCGCCATGAGCCTGCCGGCGATCGCCGTCGGCGGGCCTCAGGCGGCGGCCCGCGTGATCGGCGGCGACTGCGAGTTCGCCCATACCGGCGCCCTGCCGGTCGCCGAAGAGGTGCTCAAAGGCCGCGACATCGTGATCCTTGCGACGCCGACGTCGGAATTTCCCAATTCGTTCGTGATGACCCGGGGGGATATCACGCAGCTCGCGCAGCTGAACGGCAAGAAGGTCGGCGTCCTGACCGAGACCGGCCAGACCAGCGTGGCGGCGCGAATCACGATCGAGCAGGCGGGCGCCGCCGCGACCTACCTGCCGCTGATCCGGTTCGACCGCATCTATGCGGCGCTCGCCGCCGGCGAAATCGATGCCGGCGCGCTGCCGATCGACCTGCGCTTCGCCGGCGAGGCGCGCTATGGCTGGAACGCGTTCCCCATCCGCGAGTTCGGCACGCCGTCGATCTTCGCGAGCACGCGCCAGCTGATCGCTTCCGACCGCGAGCTGGTGATGAACGTCATGCAGGGCTTCGTCGAGACGATCCATCTGTTCAAGACTCGTCCGGACGTGGTGGTGCCGCTGCTGCAGCGCTATCTCGGCATCGACGATCGAAAGGCCGCCGAGGAGCTATACGCGTTCCACGTGCCGGTGTTTCAGAAGATTCCGCGACCGTCGCTTCCCGGGATGCCGACGCTGCGGAAGCTGCTCGCCGCGAAATATCCCGCGGCGACCTCGCTGAAGGAATCCGACATCGCCGATTCGTCACTCATCGGCGAGCTCGAGCGCAACGGATTCATCGACCGCCTGTACGCGCAAGCCAGGTAGACAGCACGAAAATATCGTCTCTTCTACCCGCCGGACTTCTCCGACCGCTCGGCCTGAACGTCCCTGCCGTGCGGCGTCCTGATCTTCAGCCAGTCCCGCGAGCGACCCGCGTTGTAG
>DASQYN010000224.1:0-17556 GCA_035639215.1 Burkholderiales bacterium | reverse complement strand
CCAACTCGAACCGCCTCCGCGAAGTCGCGGCCCACCGCGGCATCCCGGCCTACATGATCGACCGCGCCGCCTCGACCGCGGGATCGAACCATTCCGCGAAGCGGCGCATCACGCCGTGCGCCTCGTCGAGCTTCCAGAACTCGGCGCATTCCCAGCCTTCCGCCTCGCACACCGCGCGAAGCGCGCCGCGCAGCCCGTCCCGGATGTTCGGCGCTTCGGTGAGCGTGCGCATCACGCGGCTCTCGAGCCGCAGCAGCCGCTCGACGCGCTTCTGCGCGGTGATGTCCCGGCCGACGCCGCGATAGCCGGTGAAGCGTGCACGCGCGTCGAAAGTCGGCTCGCCGGAAACGAGCACGTAGCGCCGGCTGCCGTCCTCGAGGGTGCGCCACATCAGCAGATCGCGGAACGGCAGGTGCGCCTCGAGGTGGGCGCGATGCGCTTCCCAGCCGCCCTCCACCTCGATGCCGGTCTCCCAGCGCTGCTTGCCGAGGATGGCGCGCGCCAGGCTTTGCTCGGCGGTGTCGCCGCTTCGCACCTCGACCCGGGAAAAGCGAAGCTCCGCGTCCTGCTCCCAATACCAGTCGGAGCTCAGGGGCGCGTTCAGTGGCTCCCTCGGTTCGGCCAAAGGGGCGCTGCGCGCGCGCGCGCGGCTCCGAGCACTGGTCCTCTTCACCGGGCGCTTGGCCATCGGCTCCCTTCCCCCGGACGCAATTTACTGGAGCGCTATTAGCGCGTCCAGCGCTCGCGGTAGAAGAGGTACAGGCCGCTCGCGATGACGATGCTCGCGCCCAGCCATACCGCCGGCGCCGGCACGTCGCCGAAGACGACGTAGCCGAAGAGCGCCATGTAGAACACCTGCTGATAGAGGAAAGGCGCGATTACCGTCGCGGGCGCGTAGCGGTGCGCCACCGCTAGCAGGTGATGGCCGGTGGCGCCGAGCACGCCGAGCAGGCAGGCGACGGTCCATTCGAGGAGGCTCGCCGGCCATTGCCAGCCGGCGAGCGCGAACGGGGCAAGGAGCAGCGCGGCGCCTACGGCCGGAAGGTATTGGATGGTCTCCGGCGACTCGTAGGCGGCGAGCCGGCGCGTCATCAGCATGAACGCCGCGTAGAGCACCGCGTTAGCGAGCGAGCCGAGCATCGCCGGATGGAAGGCGGCGGATCCCGGCCGCACGATTGCCAGCACGCCGAGGAAGCCGGCGACGATCGCCAGCCAGCGCCCTCGGTCGAGCTTCTCGCCGAGCAGCCACGCGCCGAACAGCGCGATCAGGATCGGCACGGTGAAGAAGATGGACGAGGTGACGGTGAGCTGCAGATACTGCAGCGCCCAGAAGTTGATGCCGGTCATGCCGACGAACATCACGGCGCGCACCAGGTGCCAGCGCCAGTAGCGCGTGCGCACGAGCGCGAGGCCGCGCAGCGGGAAGAGCACGGCGCCTGCGATCAGCGCGTGCATCACGAAGCGTAGCCACACCACCATGATCACCGGCATGCCGTGCACCAGCCACTTGGCGCTGCCGTCGAGCAGCGTGAAGAAGAGGTACGTGAGCGAGACGAGGCCGATGCCGATCAGGCGGTTGCGCGCGCTGTCGGCGTGCAGCAAGTCAGCCGCTTTTCTTCGAGCGCTCGTCCAGTCCGGCGAGATAGAGCTCGAGCGGGAAAGCGCTGCCGTCCGGGTTCAGCAGCACGGCGCCGGCGTCCTTCAAATGGCCGAGCAGCTTCAGGATCAGCGAGCACGAGAGCCATACCGCGTGGAAGGAGTCGACGCCGCGCACGTCGAGCGCCTGATCCTGCAGCGGCGCGACGACGACGTGGCAGAGCGAGCTGCCGTCCGGCTGGCGTTCGGGAGCGGCGATCTCGGCGCGGATCGCCAGCTCCTTCCCGTCCGCCATCCTCGCCACCACGTCGAGGGTTACCATGGGATCGAGGACCCGTCGTAAGAGAAGAAGCGCCCGCTGTGCGCGGGCTTCAGCCCGGCGATCACCTTGCGCAGGCCGGCGACCGAGGTCTGCGACGAAAGCGGCGCGCCGGAGCCGCCCATGTCGGTTCTCACCCAGCCGGGGCTCAGGGCGACGACGCTGATGCCGCGCGCGCCGAGCGTCGCCGCCAGGCCCTTGGCGAGCATGTTGAGCGCCGCCTTGCTCGTCGAATAGGGCAGCGTCATGCCGCTCGACTCGCCGATCGAGCCGAGCCGGCTCGACATCAGCGCGATCACCTTGCGGCGGCTCGCGGCGACGTTGTCGACGAGCGCCTGCACAATCGCCGCCGGGCCGAGGAGGTTGACGCGCAGTACCTCCTCCCAGGAAGCGAAGTCGAAGCTGCCGAGCGCCATGCCCTTGCGGCCGCTGATGCCGGCGTTGCAGAAAAGCACGTCGATCGCCTCGCCTTCCAGGCGCTCGGCGAGCGCCGCGATGTGCTTCGGCCGGGTAACGTCGACGACGGCGGCTTCGGCGCCGAGCTTTTCCACCCGGATGCGCGAGGTCGCGTCGCGCACCGTGCCGATGACGCGCCAGCCGTCCTCGGCGTACTGGCGCACGAGCTCCAGGCCGAGCCCGCGGCCGGCGCCGGTGACGAGGATTACGCCGCGACCTTCGATTGTGCCCGTACGGCCTCGGCGACCGCGGCGCCGACTTCGGCCGTGCCGCTGCGGCCCTTCATGTCGGGCGTGTGCGGGCCCTCGACGATGACGCGCTCGATGGCGCGCACGATGTCGGCGGCGGCCTGCGGATGGCCCAGGTGCTCGAGCATCAGCGCGCCCGACCAGATGGTGGCGAGCGGATTGGCGATCTTGCGCCCGGCGATGTCGGGCGCCGAGCCGTGCACCGGCTCGAAGATCGACGGCGCGGTGCGCTCGGGGTTGATGTTGCCCGATGCGGCGATGCCGATGGTGCCGGCGGTAGCCGGGCCGAGGTCGGAAAGGATGTCGCCGAACAGGTTGGACGCGACGATCACGTCGAAGCGGTCAGGATTGAGCACCATCTGGATGGTGAGACCGTCGACGTGATATTGATCCGTGCGCACGTCGGGATAGTTCTTGCCCATGGCCGCGAAACGCTCGTCCCAGTACGGCATGGTGATCGAGATGCCGTTCGACTTGGTGCACGAGGTGACGTGCTTGCGGCGCTTCCGCGCCAGCTCGAAGGCGTACTTCATGATGCGGTCGGTGCCTTTGCGCGAGAAGGTGGCGAGCTGGGTCACGACCTCGCGCTCGGTGCCTTCGTACAGGCGCCCGCCGACATTGCCGTACTCGCCCTCGGTGTTCTCGCGGATCACCACGTAATCGATGTCGCCCGGCTTGCGCCCGGCGAGCGGGCAGGGCATGCCCTCGAACAGGCGGACCGGCCGCAGGTTCACGTACAGGTCGAACCAGCGGCGGAAGTTGATGAGCAGGCCCCACACCGCGACATGGTCCGGCACGAGGGCCGGATTGCCGACCGCGCCGAAGTACACGGCGTCGAACTTGCGCAGGATCTCGGGCGCGTCCTGCGGGCACATGCGGCCGTGCACCTTGTACCAGTCGCAGCTCCAGGGGAACTCAGTCCACTTGAAGGCGATGCCGTGCCGCGCGCCGACCGCCTCGAGGACGCGGATGCCTTCGGGGATCACTTCGCGGCCGATGCCGTCGCCCGGGATGACGGCGATGAGGTGCTCTTTCATCGGGCGCAGTATATAGAATTCGCTGTGCGATTCGCGGCGCTCGAGACGTCCACCGAGTGGTGCTCGGTCGCGCTGCACGTCGACGGCGAGATCCGCGCCGTCGAGCGCCGCGCCGGTCAGCGCCATTCCGAGCTGGCGCTGCCTATGCTTCAGGGGCTTCTTCAGCAATGGCATCTCCATCCCGGGGACTTGGACGCCATCGCTTTCGGCGCCGGGCCAGGGTCGTTCACCGGCCTGCGGATTGCGTGCGGGATCGCGCAGGGGCTGGCGGCCGCGCACGGCGTGCCGGTGCTCGGCGTGTCCTCCTTCGAGGCGATCGCGGAAGAATCCGGCGCCGCGCGCGTAGCCGCGTGCCTCGATGCGCGGATGCGCGAAGTGTATTATGCGGCGCTCGAAAAGGACGCGCGCGGATGGCGCGAGGTGATCGGCGGACAATGCATCGCTCCCGACGCGGCGCCGCGTCCGCCGGGCGACGGCTGGGTCGGCTGCGGCAGCGGCTTCGCCCTGGCCCATCCCTGGGCTAGCACGCTCGGAGCGATGCCGCTCTTTCCCGAGATCCATCCTGCGGCGAGCGCCGTCGCGCGCCTCGCCGCGCCCCGTCTCGCGCGCGGGGAAGGGGTGGACGCCGCCGAGGCCGCGCCCCGCTATCTGCGAGACAAGGTCGCCTACACACAGGATGAACTGAGGCGAGGAGCGGAGCGCCGATGAGCGCAGTGCTGAAGAACCTACCGGAGCTCGCCGTCATGGACGAGGCGGATCTTGGCGAGGTCGTGGCGATCGAGCAGGCGATCTATACCCACCCCTGGACGGTGGGCAACTTCGCCGACTCCCTGCGCGCCGGTTACGACTGCCGCACCTGGCGCATGCAGGGCGAGCTGATCGGCTACTTCGTGCTGATGAGCGGCGCCGGCGAGGCGCACCTGCTCAACCTCTCGGTGGCGGCGAGCCACCAGCGGCGCGGCCATGGCGCGGCGCTGCTGCGCGAGGCGGCCCGCATCGCGCGCAGCCGCGCCGCGCGCGCCATGTTCCTCGAGGTGCGGCCGAGCAATCAGGCGGCGCAGCGCCTCTATACGCGCTTCGGCTTCCGCAAGGTCGGGCTGCGGCGCGACTACTACCCGGGCATGTCCGGCCGCGAGGACGCGCTCGTGCTTTCCCTCCCGCTGTGAGCGGCCGGCGAGAAGCGATCCTCGCCGAGATGGGCCTCGCGCCCGTCTGGCGCTTGCGCGAGAGCAAAGTCGAGAAAGAGAAAAAGCCGGGATGGCTCGAGCTGAAGCAGGCCGTGCCGGGCTGCACCGCCTGCGCGCTGCACAAGACTCGCACCCGGACAGTGCTCGGCGTGGGCGACGAGAGCGCCGACTGGATGCTGATCGGCGAGGCCCCCGGCGCCGAGGAAGACCGTCTCGGCGAGCCCTTCGTCGGGCAGGCCGGCAGGCTGCTCGACAATATGCTTGCGGCGATCGGCCTCAGCCGCGCCGAGAACGTCTACATCGCCAACGTGCTGAAGTGCCGGCCGCCGGGCAACCGCAACCCCGAGCCCGGGGAGGTGGCGAAGTGCTCGCCGTTCCTGCAGCAGCAGATCGCGCTCGTCCGGCCGAAGCTGATCGTCGCGATGGGGCGCTTCGCCGCGCAGACGCTGCTTGCCACGGACGCTTCGATCGCCAGCCTGCGCGGCCGCGTGCACGCCTACGCCGGCGTGCCGCTCGTGGTCACCTATCACCCGGCCTACCTGCTGCGCAACCTGCCCGACAAGGCGAAGGCCTGGGCGGACCTCGTCTTCGCCAGCAAGACGATGAAAACGCTCTAACGGCGAGGCCGGTGCGGGTCTTCCGCGGCGGCGAAATCGAGCAGGCGCTCGATCTCGTCGGCGTGCTTTCGCCGGCTGTAGCGGAACCAGATCTGCACGCTCGCCATCGCCGCGGCGACGAACAGGCCGAACACCACGATCACCGAGTAGATCGAGTAGCCGACGTTGAGCAGCGCCGAATAGAGCGCGATCATCACCAGGATCGAGGTGTTCTCGTTGAAGTTCTGCACCGCGATCGAGCGCCCGGCGCCCACCAGATGGTGGCCGCGGTGCTGCAGCAGCGCGTTCATCGGCACGACGAAGAATCCGGCCATCGCGCCGAGCACGACCATCATCACCACGGCAAGCCAGACATAGTCGACGAAATCCATGAGGATGACGACCAGGCCCATGGCGATGCCGAGCGGGATGACGCGCACCGCGCGGTCGAGCGGAACCCAGGCCGAGGCGAGCACCGCGCCGATGGCGATGCCGACCGCGGTGACGCCCTGCAGGATGGCGGCCTTGGACAGGTCGAAGCCGAGCGCCGCGCGCGCCCACTCGATGACGATGAACTGCAGCGTCGCGCCGGCGCCCCAGAAGAGCGTCGTCACCGCGAGCGAGACCTGGCCGAGGCGGTCTTTCCACAGGTGCGCCACGCAATGCCCGAAGTCGCGCAGCGTCTCGAGCGGATCGGAGGGCACGCGCTTCAGCGCGACGCCGGTGGCCGGCACCTCGAGGTTGAAGAGCGCGGCGATGGCGTAGACCACCACGACGATGGCGATCGCCGCCTCGGCCGGCGTGTCGATCGGCGTGTCGAAGAACGGGAAATCGAAATGCAGCAGCACGCCGGAGACCCGCACGTGGATGAGCAGCCCGCCGAGCATGGTGCCGAGGATGATCGAGGCGACGGTGAGGCCCTCGATCCAGCCGTTCGCGAGGACCAGCTGCCGGTGCGGCAGGTATTCGGTGAGGATGCCGTACTTCGCCGGCGAGTAGGCGGCGGCGCCGAAGCCGACCACCGCGTAGGCGGCGAGCGGATCGACGCCCCAGAGCATCAGCACGCAGCCGACGATCTTCACCGCGTTGGCGAGGAACATCACCTGCCCCTTGGGCAGGCGGTCGGCGAAGGCGCCGACGTACGGCGCGAGCACCACGTACGAGGCGACGAAGAAGAACTTGAGGTACGGCGTCAGCCACGATGGCGCCGAGTCCTGCATGAGCAGCGCGATCGCCGCGACGAGCAGCGCGTTGTCGGCGAGCGACGAGAAGAACTGCGCCGCCATGATGATGTAGAAACCGCGGCTCACGCTTCCTTCCGTGGGGTGGCGCGCGGGTTTATAGCACAATAGGCAAAATGCCCCGCCCGATCCGCGCGACGATTTCTGCGGGCGCGCTCGCGCACAACCTGCGCGCCGCACGCGCGCACGCCGGCACGGCGAGGACATGGGCCGTCGTCAAGGCGAACGCGTACGGGCACGGCCTCGAGCGCGCGGCGCGCGCGCTGGAGGCCGCCGATGGCTTCGCCGTGCTCGACTTCCAGGAAGCGGCGCGCCTGCGCGCGGCGCGCGTCGACAAGCCGATCCTCATGCTGGAAGGCTTGTTCGAGCCCGCCGACGTCGAGCTGCTCGCGCGCTACCAGCTCACGCCAGTCATCCATCACGCCGGGCAGGTGGCGATCTTGCGCCGCTCGCCGCCCGCCGCGCCGATCGACGTATACGTCAAGGTGAACAGCGGCATGAACCGGCTCGGGTTCAAGGCCGACGACCTGCGGGCGGGCGTCGCCGCACTGCGCGAGCTGCGGCAGATACGAAGCATGACGTTGATGACCCATTTCGCGGATGCCGATGGTGCCAGCGGGGTGCGCGCGCAGCTGGAACGGTTCCGCGAATTGACAAAGGATTTCCAGGCGCCGCGCTCGCTGGCCAACTCCGCGGCGCTGATCCGCTACGCCGAGGCGCGCGCCGACTGGGTGCGCCCCGGCATCATGCTCTATGGCGGCTCGCCGTTCGCCGACCAGAGCGCCGAGTCCCTCGGCCTGAGGCCGGCGATGACCCTTGCCTCGCAGCTTATCGCCAGGCAGCGCCTGCGGGCCGGCGAGCGAGTCGGCTACGGCTTCTCCTACGAGGCGCCGGGCGAGATGACGATCGGCGTGGTCGCCTGCGGCTATGCCGACGGCTATCCGCGCCACGCGCCGGCCGGCACGCCGGTGCTCGTCAACGGGCGGCGCACCCGGATCGTTGGACGGGTCTCGATGGACATGATCACCGTGGACCTCACCGGGATGGGCGATGCGCAGGTCGGCTCGCCGGTCACGCTGTGGGGCGAGGGCCTGCCGGCCGGCGAGGTCGCCGCGAGCGCCGGAACGCTGAGCTACGAGCTCCTCTGCGCGCTGGCGCCGCGCGTGCCGATCGTGGAAGCGCCGTGAAGCGAAAGACTGCGTACGTCTGCGCCGAGTGCGGCGCGTCGGCGCTGCAGTGGTTCGGCACCTGCCCGTCGTGCCAGGCGGTGGGCACGCTCTCGGAGACGGCCCTGGAGAAGCCGGCGCAGCACCGCTACGCGGGACGCGCTGCCGAGGCGGTGGCGCTCGGCGAGGTCGAGGCGCGCGAGCTCGAGCGCATCGCCACCGGCGTCGGCGAGCTCGACCGCGCGCTCGGCGGCGGCCTCGTGCCCGGGCAGGTATGCCTGCTCGGCGGCGACCCGGGGATCGGCAAGTCGACGCTGCTTCTGCAGGTTTCCTCCGCGATCAGGAACACGCTGTACGTCAGCGGCGAGGAATCCGCCGAGCAGGTGGCGCTGCGCGCGCGCCGCCTCTCGCTCGAGCCGGCGGGCGTGCGGCTGCTCGCCGAGACGCAGCTCGAGCGAGTCCTCGCCGCGCTCGATTCCGACAAGCCGAGCGTCGCGGTGATCGACTCGATCCAGACCCTGTGGTCGGAGACGCTGCAATCGGCGCCCGGCTCGGTCGCGCAGGTGCGAGAGTGCGCGGCGCAGCTCACGCGCCATGCCAAGCGCGCCGGCAGCGCCCTCTTCATGATCGGCCACGTGACGAAGGAAGGCGCGATCGCCGGCCCGCGCGTGCTCGAGCACATCGTCGACACGGTGCTCTACTTCGAAGGCGATGCCAATTCGAGCTTTCGCCTGGTGCGCGCGGTGAAGAACCGCTTCGGCGCGATCAACGAGCTCGGCGTGTTCGCGATGACCGAGAAAGGCCTCAAGGGCGTAGCCAACCCTTCGCGGCTATTCCTGAGCAACCACGAAAAGCCGGTCGCCGGCTCGTGCGTGCTCGCGACGCTAGAAGGCACGCGGCCGCTGCTGGTCGAGATCCAGGCGCTCGTCGATTCGGCGCATTCGCCCAATCCCCGCCGCCTCTCGGTAGGCCTGGAGCCGAACCGGCTGGCGATGCTGCTCGCGGTGCTGCACCGGCATGCCGGCATCGCCACCTGGGAGCAGGACGTATTCGTGAACGCGGTCGGCGGCGTGCGCATCGGCGAGCCGGCCGCCGACCTCGCGGTGTCGCTCGCCGTCGTCTCCTCGCTCACCGATCGCGCCATCCCCGAGAAGGTGCTCGCCTTCGGCGAGATCGGCCTGGCGGGCGAGGTGCGCCCGGCGCCGCGCGGCCAGGAGCGCCTGCGCGAGGCGGCGAAGCTCGGCTTCGAGAGGGCGGTGATCCCGAAAGCCAATCTGCCGAAGGCGAAGATGCCGGGACTCGAGGTCCTCGCCGTAGAGCGCATCGACCAGGCGGTCCGGCTACTGCGCGAGCTTTAGAGCCGCGCGCGCCGCTCGCACGCCGCTGCGCACCGCGGCTTCCAGCGTCGCCGGGTATTCCGCGTCGGTGTAGTCGCCGGCGAGGAAGACGCCGGGCACGGGCTCGAGCGGCGGCTGCGGCCGACCGACCGAGGCGGTGACGGTGGCGCGCTTCTCGGCAATGACGCGCGACCACTGCGGCGCGGCGAGGCCGGGCAGCACCGCGGCGAGCTCGCGATGGCAGCGCGCGGCGAGCTCGTCGCTTTGCAGCTGCTGGTGATCGCCCTGCGCGCTGATTACGCAGGCAAGCCGCCCTTTCTCGCCGAGCAGCGCCCCGCGGTCGAATGCCCATTGCACCAGGCCGTCGGAGAGGCCGAGCATCGGCAGCGGAAGACGAGTCGCCTCTGCGTACTGCAGATAGCAGGTGTAGATCGGCTGATAGGAATAGTCGGCGGCCTGCGGCACGAGTGCCTTCAGCTGGTGCGGGCCGACCGCCACGATCACCGCGCGAAAAGCGCTGCGCAAGGCGGCGAGGTCGCGCACGGTCTCCTTCAGGCGCACTTCGCCGCCGCGGCGGGCGACGAACTGCGCGGCCGGCTCGGGAAAGAGCCGCGACAGATCGACGCGCGGCAGCACGAGGTCGCTCGCCTCCGGCCCGGCGCCCAAGGTGTCGCGCAGCACGGCGAGAAAGACCTTCGCCGAAGCGAGCTCGGGCGGCGTGTTGAGCGCCGACACGCAGAGCGGCCGCCAGAGATAGTGGCCGATGCGTCCGGCCTGCCCGTGCGCGGCGAGGAGCTGCGCGACCGGGAAGTCGCCTTCGAGGCGGAACCCGCGGCGGCGGAGGCGGGCGACGAAACGGATCGCCGCAAGCCGCTCCGCGAGCGGGATGCCGCGGGCGCAGAGCAGCCCGCCGAGCAGGCCGGCCGGCCCCGGGAGCCAGAGCCGGCGCAGCCCAAACTCGCGCGCATAGCGCACCTCGAGCGGCATGCGCAGGAGCGCCGAATGCGGCACGTCGACGGCGCGCATCAGGCGGTACAGCTCGGTATAGGCGCCGACCAGGATGTGCTGGCCGTTGTCCAGCGCGAGACCGTCGCTCAGGACGCGTCGCGCCCGTCCGCCGGGCACCGGCCCGGATTCGAAGACGGTCGAGGCGATTCCGGCGCCGGCCAGCTCCACGGCGGCCGCCATCCCGGCATAGCCGCCGCCAACGATCGCTACGCGCTTATCCAAGTGCGCCAGGCGATCCAGAGCTTGCGCAACGGCGTGAGCGAAGTGCGCTGGGAGAGCACGCGGAAGCCGTCGTGTTCGATCTCGGCGAGCAGCGTGCGGTAGATCGCCGCCATGACGAGACCCGGACGCTGCGCACGCCGGTCGACCGCCGGCAGCGCGGCCATCGCTTCCCGATAGTAGCTGCGCGCCCGCTCGGCCTCGAAGCGCATCAGCGCCTGGAAGGCGGGCGAGGACTTTGCCTGCAGCAGGTCGGCGGCGGGCACGCCGAAGCGCTTCAGGTCCTCCATCGGCAGGTAGATGCGGTTCTTGCGGGCGTCCTCGCCGACGTCGCGGATGATGTTGGTGAGCTGGAAGGCGATGCCGAGCTGGCGCGCGTACTCGGGCGTGCGCTCGTCGCGGTAGCCGAAGATCCCCGCGGCGAGCAGGCCGACGACGCCCGCGACGCGATAGCAATACGTCTCGAGCGCCGGCCAGTCGAGGTAGCGCGATTGGCGCAGATCCATCTCCATGCCGTCCACGATCTCGCTCAGTCTCTCGCCGGCAATCGAGTACTTGTCCAGGAAAGGCAGAAGGGCCCGCGTCACCGGATGCTGCGGCCGGCCGGCGAAGAGGTTCGCCAGCTCGGCCCGCCACCATGCGAGCCGGGTCGCCGCGAGCTGCGGGTCGGGCCCGTCGTCCACCACGTCGTCCACTTCCCGGCAGAACGCATAGAGCGCCGTGATGGCGCGGCGCCGCTCCGCCGGCAGGAACAGGAACGAGTAATAGAAGCTGGAGCCGCTCGCCGCGGCCTTTTGCTGGCAGTACTCGTCGGGGGTCACGGCCTGAGTGACCGAAAGAGAACCAAAGGCCAATCGAGCGCAGTCAATACCGGCCGGCGGCGGAAGACGTCGTAGTCCACGCGCTCGATCTTCTCGAGGATGCGCAGCCCGCCCTGGAGGGTGGCGCGGATCTCGAGGCCGATGCGTCCGGGAAGCGAGCATGCGAGGGGCGTGCCACGCAGGATCATCTCTTTTGTTCTCGCCACCTGGAAACGCATGAGCGAGACCCAGGCGGCGTCACAGCGCTGCTCGGCGAGGTGGGATTCGGCGACCCCGTGCCTCGCCATCTCGTCCTGCGGCAGATAGACGCGTCCCTTTGCGTAGTCGATCGCCACGTCCTGCCAGAAGTTGATGAGCTGCAGCGCCGTGCAGACCGCGTCGGACTGGGCGAGATCTCGCTCGGCCGTTCGCTTGAAAAGGTGCAGCAGCAGCCGGCCGACCGGATTCGCCGAGCGCCGACAGTAGTCGGCGAGCTCCGCGAAATCGCGGTAGCGCTTCTGCGTCACGTCCTGCGCAAACGCATCGAGCAAGTCCTTGAATAGGCTGAGCGGCAGGTCGTGCTGGCGCACGATCCCCGCCACCTCGGCGAACAGCGGCTGTCGCGGCTCGGCGCCGGCGGCGATGCGCTCGAGCTCGCTGCGATAGACGGTTAATCTGCCAAGCCGTACATCAGCAGGCGCGTCGCCTTCGTCGGCGATATCGTCGGCGCTGCGGGCGAAGCGGTAGATGACTTCGATCGGCAGCCGAAGCCGCTGGGGCAGAAGCAGCGATGCGACCGGGAAGTTTTCGTAGTGGCCGACCGGCACGGGACAAGGGCTCGGGCCCAGCGTGGGTATAATACGTTGTTTTTCGATTATTTTTTCTCGCGAGGGTGGCGGAATTGGTAGACGCACCAGCCTTAGGAGCTGGCGCCGCAAGGCATATGGGTCCGAGTCCCATCCCTCGCACCAATTCAAAATCTAGGAATGGCTAACGTGGAAACCCTGAGCGCCCTGGAGCGGCGCGTCTCGATGACGCTTCCGGCCGAAGAAATCGAGCGGCAAGTCGATGCGCGGCTGAAGCAGCTCGCGCGCAACGTGAAGATGCCGGGCTTCCGGCCCGGCAAGGTGCCGCTCAAGCTGGTGGCGCAGACCTACGGCACGCAGGTGCGCTCCGAGGTGATGAGCGACGCGGTGCAAAAGGCCTTCAGCGACGTCGTCAAGGAAGCCAACCTCAAGGTGGCCGGCTACCCGCGCATCGAGCGGAAGAACGACTTCGAGTTCAGCGCTACCTTCGAGATCTATCCGGAAGTCAAGGTGGGCGACATTGCCGGCAAGAAGATCGAGCGGCCGCAGGTCAGCGTCGACGACGCGGCCGTGGAGAAGACGATCGCCATCCTGCGCAAGCAGCGCACGACTTACGCGCCGGCCGCTCGCGCGGCGCGCGACGGCGATCGGCTGGGCGTCGACTTCGAAGGCACGATCGGCGGCGAGCCGTTCGCCGGCGGAACCGCGAAGGACTTCGTCTTCACCCTGGGCGAGGGGCGCATGCTTCCCGAGTTCGACGCCGCGGCGCGCGGCATGGCGGCGGGCGAGGAGAAGACTTTCGCGCTGAAGTTCCCCGACGACTATCACGGCAAGGACGTCGCCGGGAAGGAAGCGAATTTCCGCATCGCGGTGAAGTCGGTGGAAGAGCCCCGGCTGCCGGAGGTCGACGCGCAATTCGCCCAGTCGCTCGGCGTGGCCGACGGCGACGTGACGAAGATGAAAGCGGAGATCCGCGCCAACGTCGAGCGCGAGGCGGCGAAGCGCATCGACGCGCGCGTGAAGGCGCAGGCGCTGCAGGCGTTGCTCGACGCGACGCCGCTCGAGCTGCCGAAGTCGCTGGTCGAGATGGAGACGCAGAGCCTGATGCAGCGCGCCGCCGCCGACCTGCAGGCGCGCGGCATCAAGCCCGAGCAGATGCCGTTCCAGCCCGCGGCGTTCGAGGAGCCGGCGAAGCGGCGCGTCGCGCTCGGGCTGATCATCGGCGAGCTGGCGCGAGCGCAAGGCCTGCAGCCGAAGCCGGCCGAGGTGCGCGCGCTGGTCGAGCAGGAAGCGGCGACCTATGAGAGTCCCGCCGAGGTAGTAAAATGGTTTTACATGCAGCCGCAGCGACTTTCGGAAATGGAAGGCGTGGCGCTGGAAGCCAACGTCGTCAAATGGGTTTTGTCGAAAGCGAACGTCGAGGACAAGCCGGTCGCCTTCGACGAACTGATGGGAAGCGCCTCTTGAACTGGGAAAAATCGAATCCTGAAAGCGAAGGCCTCGGGCTGATCCCGATGGTCATCGAGCAGTCCGGGCGCGGCGAGCGCGCCTACGACATCTATTCGCGCCTGCTCAAGGAGCGCGTGGTGTTCCTGGTCGGCCCCGTGACGGAAGTCACCGCCAACCTGATCGTCGCGCAGCTGCTCTTCCTCGAGTCGGAGAACCCGGACAAGGACATCTTCTTCTACATCAACTCGCCCGGCGGCTCGGTGTCGGCGGGGCTCGCCATCTACGACACGATGCAGTTCATCAAGCCCGACGTCTCCACCCTGTGTGTCGGCCAGGCCGCCAGCATGGGGTCGCTCCTGCTCGCCGCCGGCGACGCCGGCAAGCGCTTCGCGCTGCCCAACTCGCGCGTCATGATCCACCAGCCGATGGGCGGCTTTCAGGGGCAGGCGAGCGACATCGAGATCCATGCCAAGGAGATCCTCTATCTGCGGGCCCGCCTGAACGAGATCCTCGCCAAGCACACCGGCAAGTCTGTGGAGGTGATCGCCCGGGACACCGAGCGCGACTTTTTCATGGGTGCCGAAGACGCGGTAAAGTACGGCATCGTGGATAAAGTGCTGGTGTCCAGAGAAAACACCTAAAAACCGGGAGACCACGTAAGGCCATGTCGGAAAAGAGTTCTTCAGGCGAAAAGCTTCTCTACTGCTCCTTCTGCGGCAAATCCCAGCACGAGGTGAGGAAGCTGATCGCCGGCCCGTCGGTGTTCATCTGCGACGAGTGCATCGAGCTCTGCAACGACATCATCCGCGAGGAAACCGCCTCCGATAAGGGCGGCAAGGGCGCGAAGTCGGACCTGCCGACGCCGCGCGAGATCCGCCAGATCCTCGATTCCTACGTGATCGGCCAGGACCAGGCGAAGAAGATCCTCTCGGTCGCGGTCTACAACCATTACAAGCGGCTGAAGCACCTCTCGAAGAACGACGAGGTGGAGCTCGCCAAGTCGAACATCCTGCTGATCGGTCCCACCGGCTCGGGCAAGACGCTGCTCGCGCAGACCCTCGCCCGGCTGCTCAACGTCCCCTTCGTCATCGCCGACGCAACGACGCTCACCGAGGCCGGCTACGTCGGCGAGGACGTCGAGAATATCATCCAGAAGCTGCTGCAGAACTGCGACTACGACGTCGACAAGGCGAAGCGCGGCATCGTCTACATCGACGAGATCGACAAGATCTCGCGCAAGTCGGACAACCCCTCGATCACGCGCGACGTCTCGGGCGAAGGCGTCCAGCAGGCGTTGCTCAAGCTGGTGGAAGGCACCATCGCTTCGGTGCCGCCGCAGGGCGGCCGCAAGCACCCGAACCAGGACTTCGTCCAGGTCGACACCACCAACATCCTGTTCATCTGCGGCGGCGCCTTCGACGGCCTGGAGAAGATCGTGCGCAACCGCACGGAGAAGACGGGCATCGGCTTCGGCGCCGAGGTGAAGAGCCCGGCCAACTCCAAGGCGACCTACGACCTCCTGAAGAGCGTCGAGCCCGAAGACCTGATCAAGTACGGCCTGATCCCCGAGTTCGTCGGCCGCCTGCCGGTCGTCGCGGCGCTCGAGGAGCTCGACGAGCACGCGCTGATCCAGATCCTGACCGAGCCGAAGAACGCGCTCATCAAGCAGTACCAGCGGCTTTTCCACATGGAAGGCGTGGAGCTCGAGATCCGCACTGGCGCGCTCGGCGCGGTGGCGAAGAAGGCGCTCGCGCGCAAGACCGGCGCGCGCGGCCTGCGCTCGATCCTCGAGCAGGTGCTGCTCGACACGATGTACGAGCTTCCCACGCTCGAGAACGTCAGCAAGGTCGTCGTCGACGAGCAGATGATCGCGGCCGATGGCAAGCCGCTCCTGATCTACTCGGAAAGCCACAAGGTCGCCGGCGGCAGCTCTGGATAAGCCGCCCGGCGCCCCCAACTACGTTTCGTCACGCATCCCGCATTGCAGCGCCCCTGCGATGCGTGTATGTTTTCCTCATTGATTTTCCACGGGGAAGCTGTCCGGCCGGTGTTGACCGCCGGTGCGGCAACCCCTTGAAGAGGCTGATCTAAATGTCCGACCCGACTCCCTCCACCGACATCGTCCAGTACCCGCTTCTGCCGCTGCGGGATGTCGTGGTGTTCCCCCACATGGTGATCCCGCTGTTCGTCGGGCGGCCGAAATCCATCAAGGCGATGGAAACCGCGATGGAAGCAGGGAAATCGATCCTGCTCGTGGCGCAGAAGTCGGCGGCCAAGGACGACCCCGGCCCGCAGGACATGTACGCCATCGGCTGCGTCTCCAACATCCTGCAGATGCTGAAGCTGCCGGACGGCACCGTGAAGGTGCTGGTCGAGGGCGGCACGCGCGCGCACATCCGCGACGTCGTCGACGTGCGCACGCACTGGGTCGCCGAAGCGGTTCCCGTGCCGCCCGACGCCGCGCCGGTGCCCGAGGTGGAAGCGATGCGCCGCGCGCTGCTCTCGGCGTTCGACCAGTACGTCAAGCTGAACAAGAAGATTCCGCCGGAGATCCTGACTTCCCTCTCCGGCATCGACGAGGCCGGCCGCCTCGCCGACACGGTGGCCGCCCACCTGCCGCTCAAGCTCGAGCAGAAGCAGCAGGTGCTCGAGATGTTCGATGTGAAGACACGCCTCGAGCACCTGCTCTCGCAGCTCGAGACCGAGATCGACATCCTGCAGGTCGAGAAGCGCATCCGCGGCCGCGTCAAGCGGCAGATGGAGAAAAGCCAGCGCGAGTACTACCTGAACGAGCAGGTGAAGGCGATCCAGAAGGAGCTCGGCGAAGGCGAGGAGGGCGCGGACCTCGAGGAGATGGAGAAGAAGATCCGCCGCGCCCACATGCCGAAGGACGCGCGCAAGAAGGCCGAGAGCGAGCTGAAGAAGCTCAAGCTGATGTCGCCGATGTCGGCGGAGGCGACGGTGGTGCGCAACTACATCGAGACCATCGTCAACCTGCCGTGGAAGAAGAAGTCGAAGATCTCGCGCGACATCAAGGCGGCGCAGGAGATCCTCGACAAGGACCACTACGGGCTGGAGAAGGTGAAGGAGCGCATCGTCGAGTACCTGGCGGTGCAGACGCGCGTCGACAAGATGAAGGCGCCGATCCTTTGCCTGGTCGGCGCGCCCGGCGTGGGCAAGACCTCGCTCGGCCAGTCGATCGCGCGCGCTACCAACCGCAAGTTCGTGCGCATGTCGCTCGGTGGTGTTCGCGACGAGGCGGAAATCCGCGGCCACCGCCGCACCTACATCGGCTCGATGCCCGGCAAGATCCTGCAGAACATGAGCAAGGTGCAGGTGAAGAACCCGCTGTTCCTGCTCGACGAGGTGGACAAGATGGGCTCGGACTGGCGCGGCGACCCGTCGTCGGCGCTGCTCGAGGTGCTCGACCCGGAGCAGAACAACACCTTCGTCGACCACTACATCGAGGTGGAGTACGACCTCTCCGAGGTGATGTTCGTCGCCACGGCGAACACGCTGAACATCCCGGCGCCGCTGCTCGACCGCATGGAGGTCATCCGTCTCTCGGGCTACACCGAGGACGAGAAGATGAACATCGCCCAGCGCTACCTGCTGCCCAAGCAGATCAAGGCCACCGGGCTGCAGGAAGGCGAGATCTCGGTATCCGAGGCGGCGATCCGCGACATCGTGCGCTACTACACGCGCGAGGCGGGAGTGCGCGCGCTCGAGCGCGAGATCTCCAAGATCTGCCGCAAGGCGGTGAAGCAGCTCCTCACCGACAAAAGGGAGAAAGGCGACGCCGGCGACGCGAAGCCACACCGCATCACCGTCACGCCGAAGAACCTGGACAAGTTCCTCGGCGTTCGCCGCTACACCTTCGGCATGGCCGAGAAGCAGAACCAGGTCGGCCAGGTCACCGGCCTCGCCTGGACGGAAGTCGGCGGCGAGCTGCTCACCATCGAGGCGGTGACCATGCCGGGCAAGGGCAAGACGATCACGACCGGCAAGCTCGGCGACGTCATGCAGGAGTCCATCCAGGCTGCGCTGTCGGTGGTGCGCGCGCGCTCGCGCAAGCTCGGCGTGAAGGAGGA
>DASQYN010000223.1:0-2624 GCA_035639215.1 Burkholderiales bacterium | reverse complement strand
CGCGCCGCACCGACGGGCTTGCGCTGCCGGCGATCGCGCCCGAGCGGTACCACTGGCTGGAGAACGCCGCGCCCGAGACGGCGCGCCACGAGCTGGTCTTCCGGCTGATGACGCCTCGCCAGGCGCTCGCCATCGCCCTCGCTGCGGAACGGCGGGCGCAGGCTTTCTTCGAGGAGGTGTCCTGGAGCGCGGCGGACCCGGCGCTGCGCGCGCTCGCGCGCGAGATGCTCGCCGAGGAGCGAGACCATGTCGAGCTGGTGACCCGCATGCTGGAAACGACGCCGCCGCCGCTCAGCGCGACGATCGTCTTCGAAAGGGAGTAGCCATGTACCAACACATCCTGATTCCTACCGACGGCTCGACGACCGCCGAGAAGGCGGTCGCGGCCGGCGTCGACTTCGCGCGCGAAGCGCACGCGACGGTCGTGTTCTTCACCGCGGTGCCGGAGTATCCGGTGCCGAGCGAAGCCGAGCTCCTCGCGCGGCGCGCGACGCCGATGCACGAGTACGAGCGCAAGGCCGGCGAGGCCGCCCGGGCGATCCTCGACAAGGCGGCGCGGCTCGCCCGCGAAGCGAGCATTCCCTTCGAGACCGACTACGCGTTGAACGATCATCCGTCGATGGCGATCATCGACGCGGCGAAGCGCCACCATTGCGACGCCATCTTCATGGCGACGCATGGCCGCACCGGGCTCGCCAAGCTGGTGCACGGCAGCGAGACCCAGGACGTCCTTGTCAACTCGGACATTCCGACGCTGGTGTATCGATAAGGAGGTTGCCATGAAAGCCTTCGTGTTCTGCTGGCTGGCCGCATTCGCGGCAGCGCCCGCCTGGGCGCAGCAGGAGAAGACGGTGAACGGGCTGGTCATCGATCTCGGCATCATGACCGCGCAGAAGGCCGTGCATGCCGAGGGGCACCGCGATGCCCACCCGGGCGCGTTCCCGAGCGGCTCGCAGCACATCCTCATCACCGTGGTCGATGCGAAGTCGCGCGCGCGAATCGCCGATGCTACCGTCGTGGTCGCGGTGCGCGCCCCGAACGGCAAGGTCGAGGAAAAGCCCCTGCTGCACACGCAGGCTGCGGGCCTCGCCGACTACAGCGAGCTGTTCGTCTTCCCTTCGTCCGGTACGTATCAGCTGCGCGTGAAGATCACGCCGGCGCACGGTCCGAAGAGCACGGTCACGGCCTTCACCGTTCATCACGAGATCTGAAGCGGTTCGGCAAGCTTTCTCCTCGCGAGCTCGAGCCGAAAGGGGTCGCCGAGGCGGCGTAAACTGCGCCGATGTTCAAGCGCATCGACCACATTGAAGTGGTGACCGCCCGCCCCGAGCGGGCGGTCGCTTTTTATACCGACGTCCTGGGCTTCCGCGTGCGCAGCCGCCAGCGCGTGCCCGCTTCGCCGCTCGGCCCGCTCGATCTCGTCTACCTCGAGTTGGGCGGCACCACCGTCGAGCTGATGTGCTATCCGGAGGCGAGCCCCCCGGCGCGCGAAGAGGGCGAGCGTCTCGGCTACCGCATGATGGCGCTCGAGGTGGACGACATGGACGCCGCGCTCGCCTATCTCAAGGCGAAGGGCATCGAGCCGAGCTGGGGGCCGATGAAGCGGCCGGCCTACGCGCGCGCCGAGATCCGCGATCCCGACGGCAACTCGATCGAGCTGCGGCAGTGGATTAAGGCTTAGCCGTAGGCCGCGCAGCCCTCGCACGGCGTGCCGCGCACGTCCCTCGTGAGATGCGCCTCACGCAGCCGCTGGAAGCGCTCGTCGTGCCAGCCCTCGAGGAAGGTCTCGCACGTCAGGTCGGCCATGCCGAAGCGCGGGTCGTGGTCGTAGGGGCAGGCTGAGAGACGGCCGTCGTAGGTGATGTTCGCCTCGGCGAAAAGCGCGGGGCAGGGCACCTTCAGCCGGCGCAGCGGCTGCCAGGAATGCGAGTCGACGGCCTCGCGGATGCGCGCGAGCGTCTTGCGCATGCGGCTCGCCTGCATCTCGTCGAAGCGCAGGCTCGTGGCGACTACCGCGCAGTGCCGCCCGGTCCGCGCCTCCACCTCGTCGCGCACCAGGCGCGCCGCCTTCAGGTTCATCTCCAGGCGCCAGAAGTCCTGCTCGCGCGCGCCGGTCACGTAGTGGAACTGCTCGGGGCCGGCGAAGTTGGTGCTGAACTCCAGGCTGTCGAGCCCCGCCTCGATGCACTCGCGCACGCGCTCGGGCGTGGCCATGCGGCCGTTCGTGGCGAGGATCACCGATTCGAAGCCCACATTCTGCTTGGCGCAGTGGATGGCTTCCGGCAGCCAGGGGCACAGGAATGGCTCGCCGAGGTAGGAGAGGGCGACCTCGCGCACGCCGAGCGCGCGCAGATGGCCGAGCAGGCTCACGAAGAGGCGGTAATCCATGTCGCCTCGGCTGCGGGCGTGCATGGCGCCGGCGCAATGCAGGCACTGCAGGTCGCAGCGCGCCGTGAGCTCGATGCGCACGCGCGTCGGCACGGGCGGCGCGGGCGAGTAGCGGCGGGGGGCCATGGCGCCCACTCTGCTCCGTGGCGCGGGCAGGGCGTTGATTCAGATCAAGCGTGCCGGGAGGCGGGAGCGGTAAGTTGCTCTCATGGACCCGTTTGGCGCGCCGGCGCCGA
>DASQYN010000222.1:0-10162 GCA_035639215.1 Burkholderiales bacterium | reverse complement strand
CAAAAGTCGTGCTCGCCGAGCTGAAAAGTGGCGACGCCTTCGGCGAGGAGGCGCTCGTTTCCGAGGCGAAGCGCAACGCCAGCGTGCGCGCGCTGAGCGATGGAGTGCTGCTGCGGCTCGCGCGCGCGGACTTCAACCAGCTGCTGCGCGAGCCGCTGCTGCGCCGGCTCTCCTACCCGGAGGCTGCAGAGAGGGTGCGCCACGGGGCGATGTGGCTCGATGTTCGCTATCCCTCCGAGTACCAGTACGACAAGCTGCCGGGGGCGATCAACGTGCCGCTGGCGGAAGTACGCAACATGTTCGGCGTGCTCGACCGCTCGCGTGAATATGTGGCTTATTGCCAGAGCGGCCGGCGCAGCGCCGCCGCGGCGTTCCTTTTTGCACAGCGCGGCTTCCGCGTCTGGGTGCTTGACGGCGGCCTCAAGCGAGCGGTGGCGGACGCTCCGTAAAAAGGGGAAAAAATCTTTGTGAATCAGGGTGTCTGGCGCTATTATGCAAGTCCAGTAAGAACCAGCAGTCGGGGGAGACTAAATGAGCGCAGTCCTGAGCCATCAGGCTTCCGCGCCGAGCGATGTGGGCGCCCGCCTGGCGTTCCAGAAGCAGCTTCAGGCGGTCACGAACAAGATCCACGCCACCAACAACATCGACGAGATCATGCTCGAGGTGAGCGCCGACGTCTGCTCGCTCTTCAACGCCGACCGGCTGACGATCTACTCGGTAAGCGAGGACAAGCAGGCGATCGTTTCCAAGGTCAAGACCGGCCTCAACTCCTTCAAGGATCTGAAGCTGCCGATCGCCGAGCACTCCATCGCCGGCTACGTTGCCCTCGCCAAGAAGCCGATCAACATCAAGGACTGCTACGACGACGCCGAGCTTCGCGCCATCCACCCGCAGCTGCGTTTCCTCCAGGAAGTGGACAAGCGCACCGGCTATCGCACCAAGCAGCAGCTGGTCGCGCCGATCATGGAGCAGGGCTCGGGCGAGCTGATCGGCGTCATCCAGATCATCAACAACAAGGCCGGCGCGCCCTTCGGCATGCTCGCCGAGGAGGGCGTCGGCGAGCTCGCCCAGACGCTCGCGATCGCGTTCAAGCAGCGCCAGAAGCCGGCTGCCGGCAAGACCAAGTACGACTACCTGATCGCCGACGCGGTGCTTTCGTCGGGCGAGTTCGACCTGGCGGCGCGCCAGGCGAGGAAGAAAGCGCTCGATATCGAGCAGGTGCTCACCGAGGAGTTCCAGGTGAAGCTGCCCGCCATCGGCGCGGCGCTCTCCAAGTTCTTCGGCGTGCCCTACGAGCCGTTCAGATCCGACCGCGTGAAGCCGGCCGACCTGCTGAAGAACCTGAAGCGCGAGTACGTCGACGCGAACCTCTGGGTGCCGATCGACGACACCAAGGAAGGCCTGGTGGTGATGTGCCTCGACCCGGAGCGCATCCGCTCCTCGCGCATCGCCTCGAACGTGTTCCCGAAAGCGCGCATCGTCTATCGCGTGACCACGCGGAAGGACTGGAAGGAGACGCTCGATCACTTCTATGGCGCCGAGTCCGCCGGCGGCATGGACAACACCAACGTCGAGGAGCTCCTGTCCGGCCTGGAAGGCGAGGACGGCCTGGACGTCTCCGAAGGCGCGAGCGACGAAGTTTCCGCCGCCGCCGACAACGAGCTCGTCAAGCTGGTGAACAAGGTCATCGTGGATGCCTACAACCAGGGCGCCTCCGACATCCACATCGAGCCCTATCCGGGGAAAGCGAAGACTGAGATCCGCTTCCGCAAGGACGGCTCGCTCGCCCCGTACATCGAGGTCCCCGCGAGCTATCGCGCCGCCATCGCCGCGCGCCTCAAGATCATGTGCGACCTCGACATCTCGGAGAAGAGGAAGCCGCAGGACGGCAAGATCAAGTTCAAGAAGTTCGGTCCTCTGGACATCGAGCTGCGCGTGGCGACCATCCCCACCCAGGGCGGCGTCGAGGACATCGTCATGCGGATTCTCGCCGCCGGCGAGCCGATGCCTCTCGAAAAGATGGGATTCTCGGCGAGCAATCTCGACAAGCTGCAGGCCACCGTTTCGAAGCCGTACGGCCTCTTCTTCGTTTGCGGGCCGACCGGCTCCGGCAAGACCACGACGCTGCACTCGGTGCTGAAGTCGCTGAACACGCCCGACACCAAGATATGGACCGCCGAGGACCCGGTCGAGATTACGCAGAAGGGCCTGCGGCAGGTGCAGGTGAACAAGAAGGCCGGCCTCGACTTCGCCGCGGTGATGAAGTCCTTCCTGCGCGCCGACCCGGACATCATCATGGTCGGCGAGATGCGCGACAAGGAAACGACCTCGATCGGCATCGAGGCCTCGCTGACCGGCCACCTGGTATTCGCCACGCTGCACACCAACTCGGCGCCGGAATCGATCATTCGCCTGCTCGACATGGGGATGGATCCGTTCAACTTCTCCGACGCGCTGCTCGGCATCCTGGCGCAGCGCCTCGCCAAGCGCATGTGCTCCTGCAAGCAGCCTTACACGCCCGACTCGGCGGAGCTCACTGCGTTCCTGCGCGAGTACTGCGAAGAGCTGATGAGCACCCCGCGCTTCAAGGCCGACCCCAAGGCGGCGATGGAAGCGGTCTACCGCGACTGGGTGAAGCACTACGGCAACGAGAAGGGCCAGCTCAATTTCTACAAGCCGGTGGGTTGCGACAAGTGCGGCGGCTCGGGATTCAAGGGCCGCTGCGGCCTGCACGAGCTGCTCGTCGCCACTGACCGCCTGAAGAAGGCCATTCAGGAGCACGCGCGGGTGGCCGAGATGCTCGCCATCTCCTTGGAGGAAGGCATGCGGACCCTCAAGCAGGACGGCATGGAGAAATGCCTCACCGGGGTGACGCATATCAAGGAAGTGCGTTCCGTCTGCATCAAATAACGCTCGGAGAAAAAGCCCGGTGAGCGCGCCCGTCCCGACCACGCAGGGAACGCGCGCTTCCGGCGCAGCGGCCTCGGCCGGCGCCGACGACCTGGTCCATCGCCTGGAGCAGCTCAACTCGATCGGCGCCTCGCTCTCCGCCGAGCGCGACATCAACCGCCTGCTGGAGGCGATCCTCGCCGCGGCGAAGACCATCACGCGAGCCGACGGCGGGACGCTCTATCGCCTGACCGACGAGCGCACGCTGCGCTTCGAGATCGTCCGCACCTCGTCGCTGCGCTACTACCTGGGCGGTACGAGCGGCAACCCGGTGCCGTTCTATCCGATCCAGCTCTACAAGGACGGCAAGCCGAACCACGGCATGGTGGCGGCCTATGCCGCGCTGACCGGGCAGACAGTGAACATCGCCGATGCGTATGCCGCCGACGGCTTCGACTTCACCGGCACGCGGGCGTTCGATGCGAAGACCGGCTACCGTTCGAAATCGTTCCTCACCGTGCCGATGCGCAATCACGAGGGCGAGACGATTGGCGTGCTGCAGCTCATCAACGCCATCGAGCCGCGCTCCGGCGAGATCGTGGCCTTCTCGGCGTCGGACCAGCGCCTCGCCGAATCGCTGGCCTCGCAGGCGGCCATCGCGCTCACCAACCGGCTGCTCATCAATCAGCTCGAGCAGCTCTTCGAGTCGTTCATCAATCTGATCAACACGGCGATCGACGAGAAATCGCCTTACACCGGGGGCCACTGCCAGCGCGTGCCCGTGCTCACGATGATGCTTGCGGAGGCGGTCAACGACACGCGCGAGGGTCCGCTCGCCGAGTTCAGCATGAACGAAAAGGACCGCTACGAGCTCAAGATCGCCGGCCTGCTGCACGATTGCGGCAAGGTGACGACGCCGGTCCATGTCGTCGACAAGGCGACCAAGCTCGAGACGATCTACGATCGGGTGCACCTCATCGATACCCGCTTCGAGGTCCTGCGGCGCGACGCGGAGATCGAGTCGCTGCGCAGGCAACTGGCGCTGCTGCAGCAGAAACACCCGCTGGAGGCGGCCGAAGAAGAGCGCCGACTGCGAGAGCGCTTGCGCGCGCTCGACGAGGACCGCAGGTTCCTGCATGCGTGCAACATCGGCAGCGAGCGCATGAGCGATGCGGATATCGAGCGCGTGCGCCGCATCGGCCAGTACCGCTGGCGCGATCCTTCCGGCCACGAGGCGAGCTTCCTCACCGACGACGAAGTGAAGAACCTGACGATCCGCTCCGGCACCCTGACGGAGGAGGAGCGCAAGATCATCAACCACCACATCGTCGCGACGATCAAGATGCTCGAGGCGCTGCCCTGGCCGAGGCACCTCGCCAACGTTCCCGAGTACGCCGGCGGCCACCACGAGCGCATGGACGGCAAGGGCTATCCCAAGGGCCTGAGGCGCGAGCAGATGTCGGTGCAGGCGCGCTGCATGGGAATCGCGGATATCTTCGAGGCGCTGACCGCCAAGGATCGGCCGTACAAGAAGGGCAAGACGCTTTCGGAATCGCTCGAGATCCTCGGCCGGATGAAGCAGAACCAGCACATCGATCCGGATCTCTTCGACATCTTCGTCCGCAAGAAGGTCTACCGGCGTTACGCCGAGATGTTCCTCGACGGCGAGCAGATCGATGACGTCGACGAATCCCGGATTCCCGGGTTTGTCCGGTAGGCTGAAGCGGCTTGCCGGGTGACCAAACGCGTCAGAATATGCCCTTCTGCGGCACGGAGGTGACATTTGCCGCGGTGTTTCGGGTGCACTAGTTCTCAAGCACGGCTGGCACGCCGTTTGCAGGTAAGGTGTGCGTCGCGTATAACAGCGACCGCCTCACCAACCGAAAGGGAGCACCACGAATGAAAACGATGCAGAAGGGCTTCACGCTGATCGAACTGATGATCGTGGTGGCGATCATCGGTATTCTGGCGGCGGTCGCGCTGCCAGCGTATCAGGACTACACCATCCGCGCGAAGATGTCCGAAGTCATCCTGGGCATGAGCGCCTGCCGTACGTCGATCACCGAGGTGTATCAATCGGGACCGACTAACGCCCCCGGTGCCAACAATTGGGGTTGCGAAGTCGGCGCCACGCAGGCGACGAAGTACGTCGCGGCGATCACAACCGGCCCCAACGGCGAAGTTACGGCCACGGTCCGCGGCATAAGCGCCTCGGTCAACACGTCGGTTGTCACCCTGGTTCCGATGTCGACGGCGTCGCTGCTGTCGACGATGACGGCGGGTGCGAGCCAGACGCTGTTCGGCTGGCGCTGCGGCAATACCAGTCCGGATGGCACCACCGTTCCGGCGAAATACCTGCCCGGCTCCTGCCGCGGTTAATAGCAGATCGGGCAATGAAAGGTACCCTTCGGGGTACCTTTTTTTTTGGGGGGCGGCCGGGGGGCCGGATGACTGAATTCACCATCCTCATGCCGTGCCTGAACGAGGCGGCAACGGTGGGCAAGTGCGTCGCCAAGGCACGTGGATTCCTTGCCCAGGCAGGCGTCGACGGTGAAGTCCTGGTGGCGGATAACGGCTCCACGGACGAGTCGCGCGTGCTTGCCGAAAGGGCTGGGGCCCGCGTCGTCGAGGTGCCCGAGCGTGGCTACGGCGCCGCGCTGAAGGCCGGCATCGCCGCGGCGCAAGGCCGCTACATCATCATGGGCGATGCGGACGACAGCTACGACTTCGCGCATCTCGACGCTTTCGTGGACAAACTGCGCAGCGGTCATCCGCTCGTGATGGGTAACCGTTTCAAGGGCGGCATTCAGCCGGGCGCCATGCCGGCCCTGCATCGCTATTTCGGCAATCCGCTGCTTAGTTTCATCGGCCGGCTGTTCTTTCGCACCCGCGTCGGGGACTTCCATTGCGGATTGCGCGGCTTCGATCGCGCCGCCGCGCTATCGCTCGACTTGAGGACGCCGGGCATGGAATTCGCGAGCGAGCTGGTGGTCAAGGCTGCGCTCGCTGGCTGGCCGATTGCCGAAGTGCCTACCACGCTTGGACGCGACGGCCGTTATCGTGCTCCGCACCTGCGAAGCTGGCGCGACGGCTGGCGCCATCTGCGTTTCCTGCTGCTCTTCAGTCCGCGCTGGCTCTTCCTCTACCCCGGGCTCGTGCTGCTGGTCTGTGGACTGGCGCTAACCACGGCGCTCTACTTTGCGCCGCTGCACTTCGCAGGCGCCGGGCTCGATATTCACAGCATGCTGTATGCCTCCGCGGGCGCGCTGCTGGGGTTGCAACTCTGCCTGTTTGCGCTGTTCGCCCGCACCTCGGCGCAAGCGGCGGGATTCCTTCCGCGCCAGGCCTCGCTCGAGCGCCTGCTGCGAGTTTTTTCGCTCGAGCGCGGGCTGGTTGGCGGCTTCATTATGGCGCTCATCGGATTTATCTGGAGCGCGGCCACCTTCTGGCAATGGCGCGAAGCCGGTTTCGGCGGCCTCGACCCGAGGATCGTCATGCGCCATACCATTCCGGCGAGCGCGCTCATGGTCGCCGGGATGGAGATCATGCTGGCGTCGTTCCTGCTAAGCATCCTCAGGTGGAAGAGTGCAGAGTAATTCTGCCGCATCGGCACTGCGCTCGCCTACCGCGCGCATCTGGAGCGATGGTCGGATCGCGCTCGCCGCCTTCTTTGCCGCCCTGTTCGCGTATCTCTCCAATGTCAGCCTGCTGCCGCTCTACACCGATACGGCGCCGAACGCTTACCTGTCCGCGAGCGTGTTGGGTGACGGCGACCTTACCTTCAGCCCGTTCGAGGCGCCCTTTCTGTTCCTATGGACCGCCAAGGGCGAGGAGGGTGTCGATGTGCGCGTGGATGTCACGTACTGGAACGCGCTTCCTCCGGGTTCGACGAAGACCTACGCGCAGCACTACAACGAAGGCCGCCTCAACTTCTACGGATCCGGGTATTACCTCGTGCCGACGATCCGGAACCGGCCGCAGACCGGGGAGCCGCTTTACGCCGGCACCTTCGGAAGCTTTGCCGGACTGACCGCGCTGCCCGTTGCTACGCTCGCCCACTGGGCCGGAATACGTCTCTGGGAGGACCCGGGCGCCGTCTGGAGCGTGGCCAAGATGACCGCTGCGGCGCTCTCCGCGGGCTCGGTCGCGCTGGTTTACCTCACTGCCCTCGCCTTCATCCCGCGTCGGCGGGCGCTGCTGGTCGCCGCCGCGTACGGTCTCGGTACCTGCGTGTGGGCCGTCTCGTCGCAGGCGCTGTGGCAGCAGACGCCCGAGATTTTCTTCCTCGCGCTCGGCATGGTGTGCTTCGTCCGCATTTCCACCCCCTGGTTACGGGGAGCGGCCGCGGGAGTGGCGTTCTCTGCGGCCGCGGCGTGCCGTCCTACGGCGGCGCTCGTCGCGGCCGTTGTTGGCGTTTGGTTGCTGCTCTCGGACCGCCGGGCACTGGCGGCTTACCTCCTCGCTGCACTACCGCTCGCCGCCGCGACGTTTGCCTACAACGCGTACTACTTCGGCTCGCCGCTCGACTTCGGGCAGCTTGCTTCGGGTGCCCGCGTCGCCAAATTCAAGACCGGTTCGGCGGACCTTTGGCAGACGCCTCTATGGCTCGGTGCCGCCGGCGCGCTGCTCAGCCCGTCGCGCGGTTTGCTCATTTATTCGCCGGTCCTGGCGGCGGCTTTTGCCGGCGCAGCGCTCGCCTGGAGGGACTCCCGATACCGTTTGCTGCGTCCATTTACGCTCGCCGTGCTCGCGCTGTGGGTACCGGCTTTCCTCTGGTTCGACTGGTGGGGTGGATGGACCTACGGCTACCGTTCCATTCTAGATAGCGTGCCGTTGCTCGCCGTACTGTGCGTCCCGGTGCTCGCCGGAGTTCTCGCGCGACCGGCGTGGCGGACGGTTTTCGCCGTCTCGCTAGTTTGGTCCGTTTTCGTGCAAGTGCTGGGGGCATTCGCCTACTCGCCCTGGGGCTGGAATTCAAAGATCGTCGATGCGAAAGGCACGCGTGCCAATGTTGATCTGCCTGCCTATCGGCACCGTCTCTGGTCTTTCCGGGACTGGCAGATCGGTTACCTGATTGCCCATTTCCAACAAGCGCGCGGCGAGCGCAAAGACATCATCAGCTACTGAGGCACCATGCCCGAGCTCACCGTGGTCATTCCGGCTTATCGCGAGCGCGAAAACGTTCTGCCGTTGCTCTCCGCGCTGGAGCAGGCGCTCTCCGGATCGGACTGGGAGGCGATCTTCGTGGTGGACGACGCGTTCGACGGCACCGAGGACTTGGTGCGCGAGCGCGCGCAGCACGACCCGCGCGTCCGCTGCCTGCATCGCATCGGGCGGCGCGGCCTCGCCTCGGCGTGTATCGAAGGCATGCTCGCAAGCTCGGCGCCGTACGTCGCTATCATGGACGCCGACCTGCAACATGACGAAAAGCTGCTGCCGAGCCTGGTGGCGGCGGCGCGGCACGGCGGCGCGGATGTGGTCGTGGCGAGCCGCTACATGGAGGGCGGCAGCACCGGCGACCTGGCGGCCGACCGGGTCCGGATCAGCCGCCTGGCAAGTAGCCTCAGCCGGGTGCTCTGCAAAGGCCTGACCGATCCCATGAGCGGCTTCTTCGTCGTGCGCCGTAGCTTTCTCGAGCGCGTTGTGCGTCGGCTCTATGGCCGAGGTTTTAAGATTCTGCTCGATCTCGTGGCCGCGGCACGGGGTGAAGTTCGAATCGTCGAGCTGCCCTACCGCATGCGCAGTCGCGAGCGCGGCGAGAGCAAGCTCGGCGCGCGCGTCATTGCGGAGTACTTTATGCTGATCCTCTACCACCTCACTGGGCGCTTGCTTCCCGCGCGGTTCTTTCTTTTTGCGGCCGTCGGCATCAGCGGCATTGGCGTCCAGCTTGCCGTGCTGTCGCTGCTTTTCGCAGCATCGCAGAGCTTCCTCCTCAGCCAGACGGCCGGCACCCTGGCGGCCATGACCAGCAACTTCTTCCTGAACAACACCATCACGTACGGGGATCAACGCCTGCGGGGAGCGCGCGTGTGGCGCGGTTTGCTCAGCTTCTACGCCGCCTGCGGCATCGGCGCCTTCGTCAACGTCGCCGTTGCCGATTGGTTGTTCATCAAGTCGGCGCCGTACTGGATGGCTGGGCTGATTGGCGCGCTGGTCGCGGCGCTTTGGAATTTCTTCACGACGGCTTCGTTTACATGGGGCGCGTCAGCCGCGCGGAGGCGCTAATGCTGCAATGGCCCGAACGCTTCCGCCCGACCCGAGCCGACTGGATGCACGCGGGCATCGTCGCCGGCGGCCTATTCATCGTTTATGCGCTAAGCGCTCCGCGCACGGTGGCGCTCGAGGACGACGGGCTGTTCATTCTCTCGAGCTATTTCTTGGGCGTGGAGCATCCGCCGGGCTATCCCCTGTTCACGTTGATCGGCCATTTGTTCAGCCGTCTGCCGTTTGGCTCGGTCGCGTATCGCGTCCATCTTGCGAGCGCGCTGTTCGGCGGCCTTTCTTGCGGCACGCTCTGGCTCTGCGCGCGCTCGCTGGTTCGCGAGCGGCTTCCCGCCTACGTGGCTGCGCTGGGTCTGGGGGTCTCGCCCGTCTTCTGGTCGCAGGCGATCATTGCCGAGGTCTACACCCTCAACACGTTCTTCTTCCTCGTCCTGGTCTTTCTCGGACTGCAAGCCGCCGCCACGCAAGACGCGACGGTGGCCGACGGGCGGCGAATTCTCCGGTGGATGGCCTTCTTGTTCGGCCTGAGCCTCAGCAACCACTGGCCGCTCATGTTGCTCGTCGCGCCTGCTTTCGTCAGTCTCCTCTGGCCGCGACGGGCAGAGCTCCTCGCACGCTTCGGCAACCTCCTGTGGCTGGTAGTGGCTGGGCTGATTCCGTATGTGTGGCTGGTCTACCGCTCCTGGCAACCGCTGCCGATCAGCTTCTACGGCCCGCTCGAGTCGCTGCGGGAGATCTGGTTTTTCGTGAGCCGCGCGGGCTATGCGGAAGTCGATCAATCGGCGACGGCGAGCGTTCTCGACCACATCAAGTTCTTCGAGTTTCAGGCCGAGCAGTTGATCGTGCAGTTTGCCCTCATTGGCACGCTGGTCGCCGGAGCCGGCTTCGTGGTGCAGTGGCGCCTGCTCGGTCGGCGCTTGGCCGCATCCTTCACGGCTGCGTTTCTGATGCCGACCGCCGTGCTGCTGCTGTTGCTCGGGTTCGACTACGACTCGATGCATAAGCACATCTTCCATGTCTATCCGCTTCCGGCCTACGCCGTCGCCGCGCT
>DASQYN010000221.1:0-5188 GCA_035639215.1 Burkholderiales bacterium | reverse complement strand
GGTCAGGCGTGCAGGACGCCCCGCGCGCGCAGCCGCCAGACGTAGCCGAGGATGGCGAGATTGATCAACCACCCGGCCGCGACGCTGTAGATTCCCGGACCGGCGAACAGCGCGCGGTATTCGGGGCGAAACAGGCTGTTGAGCAAGACTGAGGCCAGGCCGAGGCCGAAGATGGCGAGGAGGATTGGCAGCGCCGAGCGCTTGAGGCGGAAGAGCGCCACCACGGCCCACGCGGTGATCGCCGACATGGCGAGGCCGTAGACATGATCGAGCGTCGTCATGTAGGCCACGGCGCGCGCGGCCGCCTCGCCGCCTATCGGACGGCCGGCGAGCAGCGCGATCGTGCTGATCACGCCGAAGATCACGCCGAAGCCGAAGACGATGCAGATCACCCACACCAGCACCGGCCGCCCGTGCTTCGCTTCGCCGGTGTCCGCGACAGCGGCGCGCGGTGGAGCGTAGGGGTTCGCGCCCATTATTGCCCGGTGATCGCCTGTTTTGCGGCGCTTGCCCACTGCTCCTCTTCCTCGATGGCGGAAGCGAAGCGCTTCGCGTGCTTCACGACTTCATCGAACATCTGCATCGCCGCTTCCTGCTTGCCCAGGCGAAGCAGCAGGCGGCCGTAGCGGTAGCGCGCCTCGAGGCCGACGAAGGCGGGCAGGATCTCGCGGTAGATGGCGAGCGCCGGATCGTATTCGCCGACGCCTTCGTGCACCCGCGCCTGCAGCAGGCGCACCTCGAGAGGCCGCTGCTTCGGCGCCGCGGCCTTCAGGCGGCGGATCGCCTCCTCGGCCTTGCGCCAGTCGCCGCCCTCCACCGCGGCCCTGGCGAGGCCGAAGAGGATCGCGCCGTCGGCGGCGTACGCCCCGGCGAGGCAGCTCTCGTAGAGCTTCGCCGCCTCGACGTACATGCGGTGATTCATGCACTCGGCGGCGAGCGCCATCTTGTTGTCGAGGCTGCCGCAAATCTCGAGCTCCTCGGCGCGCTTCTTCAGGTCGGCGTCCGGCTCGAGCGCGCGCGCGATCTTGCGCGCCGCCTTGAGCGCCTTGCGGTGCTCGCGCGAGCCGGGAAAGACCTCGACGAAGTAGTAGATCACGCAGCCCATCACGGGGAAGCCCATGATGATGAACATCCACCAGTAGGGCCGGCCGGTCCTGAAGACGTGGTAGGCAAAGCAGAACTGGATCATGAGAACCAGCGCTCCGACGATCGGCATTGCCGCCTCCCTTCTTGCTTTTCCGGTCTTTCGGCCGGCTGCGTTATTTCACCTTTCGGCGGGCCGCGGGCGGTAAGGCTTATTTCCGCTTTTACGCTTCTCTTTCAACTCGCAGGACGGCGAGCATCACCGCAAGGAGCGCGACGAGATCGAGGACCGCGCTCGCGGCATGCGAGTACTCCCATTGCGTGCGCAGCGCTATCCAATTGTCCGGAAGGACGGTCCAGTTGGCGGTCGCACGGTTCGCGGGGAAGGTGAACCACCAGAAAACGACCTGCGTCCCGACGAGGCAGAGGAACGCGGTGAGCGCATAGCCGAACTCGCCGCGCCGGCGGAGCGTCAGCAGCGCCAGCGCGAGCGTGGAGAAAATCGCACTGTAGACAACGAAGCCGAGCAGCGCCCAGCCGTTGTAGATGTGCTGCACGGTCAGGTACTCGTCGCGCGAAAGGCCGATCTTGTTGGGAAGCTCGAGCAGATGCGCCATCGCCGGCGCGAGCGCCAGCGCGACGAACAGCAGGCTCAGAAACCTCGCGACCTTGAGCGCCATCAGACGACGAACGAGAGCGCACCGCCGACGAGCGCGACGACCAGCACGGCGAGCGCCGGCGCGACCGGCGTCGGCGCCGACGGCGCGAACCGCCGCAGCCAGATCGTCACGTAGACGCTGGGCAGCACGGATGCCAGCGTGATCGTAATTACCGCCCAGGGCGCCCACGCTTGCTTCTGCGCTAACGGAATCAGAAGCCAGAGCAGCGCTATTCCGTAGGCCAGGAAGCCGCCGGCGAGGATCTTCAGCATGCCGAGGATGATGGTCTGCAGCCCGGGCTCGATGTCTTGCCATGCTTTGCCGGCCACGGCGGCGTGATAGGGCATGAACTGCCGCGTGACCAGATAACGAATGCCAAAGAGCAGCGAGACAAGGGCGGCGAGCGAGAGAAGGACGAGCTGGGCGGTGAGCATCTAGGGCTTGGCGCTTTCGCGAATGAGGTTGGCACCGATGAAGCCGAACACTACGCCGGCCGCCGGCGAGATATAGAACACTAGGACGAGGAACAAGCAGAGCGAAAAACCGGCACACACGAGCCGCCGCTCCCTCGTCAGGAATGCAGGAACGGACAGGAAAAGGGCCATCGCCGCGGAGACGAGGGCGAGCGGCCAGCCGATCTGAGGCGACGCGAGCGCCCTTAGGCCAAACAGTGGCACGTCCCGTTGGAAGAGATGCGGCCACAACACAACGGAGAAGAAGGCGAGCGCGGCCAGCCAGGCGAGCGGCGCGCTGCCGGCGAGCGGTCTCATCTCGGGGCCTTCAGCTTCTGTCGCCACTTGCCGAGCGCGTCCGCGAGGTCCGGCCTTTCGTACTCGCGCAGCCGCTTTTCGTGATCGACGAGGAACTCTCGATAGAGCGGCAGCACCCCGGCGGCAATCGCGTCTAGCGCATCGGCATCCGAAGGCGCGGGCGGCGCATTGCGCCATGCGAGAGCCTTGCGCGCCAGCCCCGTCGCGGCGCTCTTGGGCGAGCTCGCGTAGAGCGCGACGGCAGCGTCGTTGCGCCCGACCTCGCCGGTTCGTGCGGTAAAAAGAAAACGTACGGGATACAGAATGAGCTTCGTCAGCGTCTTGGCGTCCGAGCGGATAAGCGCCTGCGGGCGCTTCAGCTTCTCGATGACCTCCTTGGTGCCCAGGCGCGAAAGCGCGAACTCCGCGCCCGCGATGACGAGCTCCTTGCGCGTGGGAGACGACAACCCGCGCCGGATGTCGGTCCCGGTCAGCAGTCGACCGTATGCGATGAGATCGAGGCGATCGAGCGGTGGGAAGCGGCCACCTCCCGCAGCGCCGCTCAGCGTCGCGACCGATCCCCAGAACACCGACAAGCGGTCCGCAAACGGCTTCAGCGTGGCCCTGATCAATTCGGTAAGGCGCTGGACGCCCTGGTCGTCGCTAGCGGCGAGCGGGTCGGCGAGCACTAGGCCGAGGTCCACGTCGCTTACTGCGCTAAACCCACCATGCGCGAGACTTCCCAATGCGTACGCCGCGACAAGCCGCTCAGGCCAGAGCTGCCAAGCCAGATCCTTCCCCATGGAGATGATCTCCTCGCCCTGGGCGAGCAACTCTCGGCTTCGTACCGTCAGTTTATGTACCTCGTGCCCTGAATATCCGCTGACATGCTACGGCGGGCGTACCGTCCTCAATCGTTAGGTCGAGCGGTCCACTTTATCGGGGCAGGTCCAGCGCCGGTCAAGAATGCGTTGTTAGGTGCGCTACTCATCTCTTCATCGTCGTCTTGACTGTGCATCGATTTTTCACGCAGGCCGGCATGTGTACTAGATCGCTCTTGTAGCCAATGCGACGTGACTCGTCGTAGCAGGACTGCTTGAACCGCTTCATGTCGGCCCTTAAAGTCTTCCCGCTTGCGGTCCGAACGGGCACAGTCCGACCAAAAGGTTCCTCACCAACAAGCGTGCATTCGGAATCACCGCTACATACTTGGTTCAGGTCTATGGAGCTCAGGATGCGGTGCAATTGGCTTTCGCAGGCCTTTGCGGCAGCCGGACTGAGCGACCGCATGCTGGACTTGTAACGGTCAAAAGAGTCGACCCATTTACGCTCCGCGCCGCGCGATTGCGCGTAAGCGACCGCGGCTGCAAGGCACGTACTAAACACCACTGCCACTTTGATCGCTGCATTTACCATGCGCGCCTAACTTCCGCGTTGCGGCGCGCTGAAGGAGGCGCGACGTACGAGCGCCGATACGCAAGCGTCACTCACGAACGCGTTGTTAGAGCGCAACGAATTCTCTTCTGATGTCATGTGACGCGAGCCGCTTGATGATCCATGCGAAACAAGCTAGCGAAGACAAGGGCAATTAGGACCGTGAATGCCGTCATGACTTTCCAGGTCATCTCGAAGCTATCGCGGAAATCCTGTGGTGTGTGCTCCGGCATCGACGGGACGAAGGTCGAGAACATGTAGAACGGCAAGATCAAGCCGCCAAGATTCCATGTTATTCCGAGGACCATGATGGCAATGAATATCAGCCGCGCCCAGTTCTTTCGCTTGAGCAGTCCGATTGCTGAAACGAGGGTAGCTGCCGAGATAACTAGGAAAAAGCCGAAGATTGCGCGCGGGTGTGCGAACACGAAACGAGCGAATGCGGGAAGATCTTGCGTGCCTTGTGCCTCTCGCATGGGCGCTCGGAGTTCTTCGGAAGACAACATGACGCTCAGCATCACGTTTGCAGAACCGCGATGAAGGTGGCGAAGCCCGCGAGAGCAATGAACACCCACGCAAGGCCAGTTACGAACGCGGAGCGCTGTGGCGTGCTCGGTGCGGTGGTCATGCTCCCCCTTGTTCTTGCACTCTAACCAAAATGAGTTGACATCTTGTCGGTCTGCGACCGCCTGAATTTCAGTTCGCTGATTTTTTGTTAGCGGCGCCATTACGTTACGCCGCGAGTGGAGGCGAGGCAATTCGGACTGCGGGACAAGTGCGCACGCGCTGACGCGCGCGGCGACTGCTTGGGTACTAGGGGATGGGGACGGCGGAGAGGAGCTGGGCGCCGACGTCGATGCGGCGGGTGGCATCGTGCGCGGGGCGGAGGCGGTGTGCGGCGACGCCGGGGAGGATGGCCTGCACGTCCTCGGGGATGACCTTGTCGCGGCCTTCGAGAAGCGCCCAAGCGCGCGCGGTGTGGACGATGGCGAGCGCGGCGCGAGGCGAGAGGCCGGTGACGTAATCGGGCGAGCGGCGGGTGTGCTCGACGATCGCCTGGACGTAGTCGAGGAGCGCCGGAGCGACGTGGACGGTGTTGACGGTCGCCTGCAGCTCCATCAGCTCGGCCGGGCTCATGCTCGGCTCGAGGGTGGCGAGGAGGTCGCGGCGGTCGCTGCCGGTGAGGAGCGCGCGCTCGTCGCTGCGGTCGGGATAGCCGAGCTCGATGCGCATGGTGAAGCGGTCGAGCTGCGATTCGGGCAG
>DASQYN010000220.1:0-5256 GCA_035639215.1 Burkholderiales bacterium | reverse complement strand
CATCCTGGTGAACAACGCCGGCATCAACATCCGCAAGGCGCCGCAGGACTACACCGTCGACGAATGGCAGCAGGTGCTGGATGCCAATCTCACCAGCGCCTTCGTCGCTTCGCAAACCGCCTATGGGCACATGCGGGTGCTTGGCGGAGGCAAGATCGTCAACGTCGGCTCGATGATGTCGCTCTTCGGCGCTTCGTTCGTCGCACCCTACGGCGCGAGCAAGGGCGGCTTGGTGCAGCTCACGCGCGCGCTCGCGACGGCGTGGGCGAAGGACAACATCCAAGTGAACGCGGTGCTTCCCGGCTGGATCGACACCGACCTCACGCGCCGCGCGCGAAGCGAAGTGAGCGGGCTGCACGAGAGGGTGCTCGCCCGCACGCCCGCGGCTCGCTGGGGGACGGCGGACGATCTCGCCGGCGTCGCGGTGTTTCTCGCCTCGCCCGCTTCCGACTTCGTCACCGGCACCGCCATCCCGGTGGACGGCGGTTACTCCTCTCAGGGCTGAAGGTAGTTGCGCCGCATCTCGGCGCGCACGCCGTCGCTGAGAAGGAACTGCAGGAACGCCTTCGCTCGATCGGGATGCGCGGCCTTCGCCATCACCGCGGCGGAGAACGAGTAGAACTTCTGTACCTCGTCGGGCAGCGGGCCGACGATGTCGATGCCTTTCACCGGAGCGAGCTCGCAGAGGAGCTGGGCGCCGATCTGGATCTCGCCCGAGGCGACGCCGGCCGCCACCGGGCCCTTGTCGACGATGACTCGCTTCTTCAGCTTGGCGGCGAGCCCGAGCCGCTCGAGCAGCGAGGCGAAGTAAAGGCCGCTCGCGCCCATGCGCGAATGGCCGACCGACTCGGCGGCGAGGAGCGATCTCTTCAGCGCCTCGAGATCGTGGATGTCGGGCTTGCTTCCCCCGGCGCGCACCGCGAGGCCGACGCCGGATTTGCCGAGCTTCATCTCGCTGCCGGGGAGAAGGAATTTCTTCTGCGAGAGCTCGGCGATCCCTTCGTCGGTGAGGATCACGACGTCGGCGCTCTTGCCGGCGGCGATGTCCTTCAGCAGCGCCTGGGTCGCGTGGAACTCGGCGCGAAGGCCCGGCGCCGCCGCGTCGAGCACGCCCTTGAGGGCGAGCGTGCTGATCACGGAAATGTCGCTAAAAGCTGGTTTCGATGGAGACATAGATGTAGTTGGAGCCGCCGCTGACGTTGCCGAAGAACTGCGCTTTGCCGAAGGCGCCCGAGCGGTGCGACACGCCGAGGCCGAGGTAGATGTCCCGGGTAATGCCGAAGTCAATGCTCGGGTCGAGATAGTTGAGGAGCTTCCAGGTGCCGCGGTCGTGCTGCGCCTGGTCGCGCTGCTCCATCAACGGGATGGACTCCGCGTAGGAAAGGCCGGCGCCGATGCCCAGCCGCGTGCGCAGGGTCTTGTCCCACGGGAAGCCGTAGAAGTAGGCCTTGAAGAAGGCCATGAAGGAGTAGAAGTCGTCCTGGAAGCCCTTCTCGAAATGGCGCTGCATGCCGACGAAGCCGGCAAGGTCGACCGGCCAGTCGCCGGCGCGCTCGATCAGCTTGCGGCCGACGTGCACGGCGGCGATGTCGGTATTGTCCACCGTGTGCGTGCTGGTGCACGAGAGGCGCACGATCTGCAGCACGTCGCAGTCGCTCGAGTACCCGTAGAGAACC
This sequence comes from Burkholderiales bacterium, assembly GCA_035639215.1. GTDB lineage: Bacteria > Pseudomonadota > Gammaproteobacteria > Burkholderiales > SG8-39 > SCGC-AG-212-J23. The sequence continues at coordinate 3,580 of DASQYN010000220.1, read as the reverse complement.
TTGACGATGAGCGGCTTGGATTCCGGCGCCCAGCGCTTCTCCTTGGGCGTGAAGTCGTAGAGGAAGCCGAGGAAGATCTCGGTCTGCACGCCGCCCTGCGCGATCGGGCTGCCGGTGATCTCGCGCGAGCGCAGCGTGCCGGTGAGGCCGCCGAGCACGTTCCAGCTCTCGGTGAGCGAGTAGGCGCCGTATAGCGCGAGCTGCAGGTCGACGCCGGCGCCGGCCGTATAGACGCCCGGCACGCCGTAGTAATAGTCGTTCAGCGCCTCGTCGCGCAGCGCGACCATCGCGTGCGGGCGAAGCTGCAGCCGGCCGCGGCGCCATTCGTTCCAGTAGCCGAGGCGAACCTCCGTGCCCTTCGAACGGTGAGAGGCGTCGCCCAGCAGCTCGACGTACGGCGTGCCCCAGGGCATCGGGCGCCGCACGCTCACGCCGACGTCGATGCCGGGCTCGCGCGGCGGCTCGATGCCGAGCGTGCTCGGCGGTCGCAGGTCCCGCGTGTAGCCCTCGAAGCGATAGCGCAGGAACGTGTCGAAGCGCCAGCCGTCGCTCTTCCATTTCAGGCCGGCGCGCGTGCCGTGCAGGTAGGCGTGCTCGCCTTCGTAGAGGTACAGCGGCAGGTTGTCGAACCCGGTGTGCGCATCGCGGTACACGGAGCGCTCGTGGCGCACGGTGAAGCCGACCGCCGCCCCGCCCTCGGGCAGCAGGTCGACGAACGGATCGCTGGACGCCGCCGCCGTCGCGGCGGCGAGCGCGCAGACGAGGCCTGCGCCGGCTCGCGAAATCAGTGCCAAGTCGGGTTAATGCCGCCGGTGCTTCGTTGTTGTCGTTGTCGGCGGCAATCTTAACCCGGCGCGGCTAGATCACCTGCGAGAAGATCATGATCAGGCCGATCACCGACACCGTCCACACCGCGGTGCGCAGCCAGGGGATGCCGATCAGGTAGATCACCGCGTAGGCGACTCGCGCCCAGAAGAACACCTGCGCGCCATGGAGGGTCGTGGAATTGGTCTTCTGCGCCGCTACCGCGACGAGCACCAGGGCGGCGAAGAGCACTAGGTTCTCGAGCATGTTGTGGTGCGCGCGCTGCGCCCGGCCGGCCCAGCCGGTGCAGGGCGCGAGCCCTTCACGATTGCCGGCAAGCGTCGGCAGCCCGAGCTGCAGGGTCGCGCCCGAGACCGCGATCAGCATCTGCACGAAAGCGAGCACCGCTGCCCAGACGAGCAGCATCAGTTCCGGTTGCATCGTCCCCTCCCCCGATGATGGAAAAAGGGGATTGTCGCCGATCGTCGACCGACGTCGCTAGTCGGCTAGCGCTGCCAGGCCGCGCGCCGGAACGTCTTGCGCCGCGAGGTGACCGCGAGCCGCCGCCCGGCGAACTCGTGGATCTTCTCGCGGATCTCCCCGGCGATGTCCTGGGGAAGCGAAGCGGCGGCATCGTCGAAGCGCGCGACCACCTCGTCGGGCGCCGGCGGCCCGTCGTGGAAGAAGCCGCGCGCCTTGTCCCAGACCAGCGCGCGGTCGCTCGAGTCGACCCCGTAGCAGAGCTGGAACAGCGTTACTTCCCCGCCGGTCTGCCAGACGAAGAGATCGAAGAAGTCGTCGTGGAACCAGCGCCGCCGCGCCGGCGGGTCGTCGGCCACCCCGTGGATTTCCTTGAGCATCTTTCCGCTATCTCCCTACCTTCGACCGGGCCATCGATGTCAGGTTCGTCGTCCGGGTTCGGCGGGCGCCGGTCGTCGCGCCGCCGCACGCCGATAAGTTTAAGCTGTCCGGGTCAACTCTGCGCCAAGTGGATCGTTTGAGGATTAAGGGGCAGCCAATACACATGCAGGGATCTATGCCAAAAGGGAGAAAGACATAGCGAACGGCGCGGATGCAACGCACGGACGGATTCTTGCTCTAACCGAGGGGTGACAGCGTGACAGAGGCACGGATGAAGGGAAACCAAGGGCCGACCGGGCGGCGCGCCGATTTTCTCAAGTCGCTCGTCGATTTCACCAAGGAGCACCGCGGCCAGCGATGGAGCGGCACGCTCGCGGAATTCCTCGAGAGCGTGTTCCCCGCCGACCCGCAAGGCATCACGCGCACGAGCCATCAGTACGTCTGGGACATGCTGCGCGCCAATGGCTTCAACGAAGCCGCCGGCACAGGCAGCGCGGAATCCGGGCGGTTCCACTGCCGGCTCTTCGAAGACGAGCTCTTCGGCATCGACGACACCCTCGACCGCGTGCTCGACTATTTCAAGGCGGCGAGCGCCGGCTCGGAAGTCGGCCGGCGGCTGCTGCTGCTGCTGGGCCCTCCTTCCGGAGGGAAATCGAGCATGGTCATCCTGCTCAAGCGCGGCCTCGAGGCCTACAGCCACACCGACGCTGGCGCGCTTTATGCGATCAAGGGCTGCCCGGTGCACGAGTCGCCGCTGCACCTCGTGCCGCATACGCTGCGGCCGCAGTTCCGGCAGACCTACGAGGTCGACATCTCGGGCGAGCTCTGCCCGCACTGCGCGAGCCGCCTGCAGCTCGAGTTCGGCGGCGACTTCATGCAGATGCCGGTCGAGCGGGTCTTCATCTCCGAGGCCGGCCGCGTCGGCGTCGGCACCTATGCGCCGCACGATCCGACCACCGCCGACATCGCCGACCTGGTCGGCTCGGTCGATCTCTCCAAGGTCTCGGAGTTCGGCGACGAGGGCGACCCGCGCGCCTGGTCGTGGTCCGGCGCGGTGTTCGCGGCGAGCCGCGGCGTGCTGGAGATGATCGAGATCCTCAAGGTGAAGCGCGAGTTCCTGTATCTCCTGCTGACGCTCACCCAGGAGAAGAACGTCAAGGTGTCGCGCTTCCCGCTGATCCATATCGACGAGGCGATCGTCGCGCACACCAACCTCGCCGAGTTCCGCAAGTTCCTGCAGGAGCCCGAGAACGAGGCGCTGCTCGACCGGATGGTGATCATCCAGTTTCCGTACACGCTCAACTACAAGGAGGAGGCGCGCATCTACCGCAAGCTCTGCTCCTCCACGCAGGCGTTCCGCGAGGTGCATCTCGACCCGCACGCCCTGCATGTGGCGGCGGTGTTCGCGGTGCTCTCGCGGCTCGCCGAATCCGACGAGCGCGACCAGGACAACGTGAGGAAGCTGCGCCTCTACGCCGGCGAGGACGTGGAAGGCATCGCCCCGGGCGAGGCGGCGAAGATGCGCGCCCGCAATCCGGAAGAGGGCCTCTCGGGCGTCTCGCCGCGCTTCGTCATCAACGCGCTGTCGAGCGCCATCATCCAGTCGCAGGCGAAGAGCCTCACCACCATGGACGTGCTGATCGCGCTGAAGGACGCGATCGAGTCCGACGTGCGCATCGACGGCAAGAAGAAGCGCAAGTGGGTCGACTTCCTGGTCGCGGTGCGCAAGGACTTCTACAACCGCTGGGTCAAGGAGGACGTGCACAAGGCGCTTTTCGTCTCCTTCGAGCAGGAGGCGCAGGAGCTGCTCGACAAGTACCTGGACGAGGTCGAAGCGACCCTCGACAACCGCACGCTGCGCGATCCGATCACCAGCGAGGAGAGGAAGCCCGACGAGCGCTTCCTGCGCTCGGTG
>DASQYN010000219.1:0-6259 GCA_035639215.1 Burkholderiales bacterium | reverse complement strand
CGTGGTTGATCTCGAGCACCGGCCCCAGCACGTCGGCCATGAGGCTCTCGGTGCGCGAGCGGCCGCCGAAGTCCTGCGCGATCGCGTTGCACAGCTCATCCTGGCGCCGGCGCAGCGCGGCGCGCAGCGCGCGCAGCTTCTCTTTGCGCTCGGCGAGCGAAGGATACGGGTGGCGCTGGAACGCCGAGCGCTGCCGCCCGAGCAGCGCCTTCATCGCTGCGCGCGGATCAGGTCCGCGGCCTTCTCGCCGATCATGATGGAGGGCGCGTTGGTGTTGCCGCCGATGAGCGTGGGCATGATGGAGGCGTCGGCGACTCTCAGCGCCGCCACCCCGCGCACCCGCAGGCGCTCGTCGACCACGGCCATCGGGTCGCCTTGCGGCCCCATCTTGCACGTCCCCACCGGGTGGTATTGCGTATCCGCGCGGCGGCGGAGGTCCTGCTCGAGCGCGCGCTCGTCGTCCTTCGGCACGGGGTAGAGCATCTCGCCGCGATAACGATCGAAGGGCTTCGCCTCGAGGATCGCGCGCTGCAGGCGAGCGCCTCGCATGAGCAGCCGCAGGTCGGCCTCGTCCTCGAGGAAGCGCGGATCGATGAGCAACGAATCGCGCGGCTCGCGCGAGCGCAGCGCGACCGTGCCGCGGCTCTTCGGGCGCAGTACGGTGACATGGCAGCTGAAGCCGTGGCCGAGGTGCAGCTTGCGGTTATGGTCGTCGGCGATGCCCACCACGAAGATGAGCTGCAGGTCGGGGACCTCGACGCCGGGCGCCGAGCGCAGGAACGCGCCCGACTCGGCGAAGGGGCTCGTGAACAGGCCGGTGCGATGGCGTCGCCACTCGGGCACGGCGCGCGCGAGCTGCAGCGCGCAGCCGAACGACAGGCCGAAGGTGTCGCTCGCCGCTCCGCGGCGTGCGCGATAGGCCTGGATGTAGTCGATGTGGTCCTGCAGGTTCTTTCCCACGCCCGGCAGGGCGTGCGCGACCGCAATCCCGTGCCGCCGCAGCTCTTCGGGCGCGCCGATCCCCGAGAGCATGAGCAGCTGCGGCGAGCCGAACGCCCCGGCGCTGAGGATTACCTCGCGCCTCGCCAGCACTTCGCGCAGTTCGCCGTGGACGTAGTACGCAATCCCGTCCGCGCGGTGGCCGTCGAGGAGAACCCGCGCGCAATGCACACCGGTCAGCACACGGAGGTTGGCACGCGCACCGTTCGGTGCCAGGTACGCGCGCGCCGCGCTACAGCGCTCCCCGCCGAGCTGCGTCACCTGGTACATGAACGAGCCGAACTGGTCCGGGCCGGCGTTGCAGTCGGCGATGTTCGGCACGCCGTTCGCGGCTGCGGCGGCGAGGAAGGCTTCGTTGATCGGCCTCGGGCTGCGCAGGTGGCTCACGCCGAGCGGTCCGCCGGCGCCGTGGTACGGCGTCTCGCCGAATGCGGTGTTGTTCTCCGAGCGCTTGAAGTAGGGCAGGACCTCGGCATACGACCAGCCGCGGTTGCCGAGCGCCGCCCAACGATCGTAGTCGGACGGATGGCCGCGCACGTAGAGCATGGCGTTGATCGAGCTCGAGCCGCCGAGCGTCCTGCCGCGCGGCTGGTAGCCACGCCGACCGGCCAGTCCTGCCTGGGGCAGCGTCTTGAACGCCCAGTTATGCAGCCGCGTCGGCAGCGTCACCGCGATGCCGGCGGGTGCGCGGATGAGCACGCTGTCGTCCGACCCGCCGGCTTCGAGCAGGCATACGCTCACCGTCGGGTCCTCGCTCAGGCGCGCCGCGAGCGCGCATCCGGCGGAGCCGGCGCCGGCGATCACGTAGTCGAACGTCATAGGTCGAAGGGCCGCGGCTGCCCGGCGAAAAGGCGCTCGAGGATGAGCTTCTCGCGCGTCTCGATGATCTTCAGGAACTCTGCGGCGCCGCCCATGTGCCGGAAGGCGTCGAAGCCGCGCTCGAGAAAATCCTGCAGCTCGCCGAACCCCGCCACGCGCGCCGGCTTGCGCGCGAGCGCCAGCATGCGGCGCACCAGCGGCTTCGCCACGACGCGGTCGAGGTCCGTCCCGACGGCGACGGTGAGCTCGATTTGCTGCAGCCGCTGCGGGCGGTTGTCGCAGAGGCGGTAGCCCTGCGCGTAGGCCGATTCGCCAATGCGGTCCTTCACGCCGAGCTCACCGACCAGCACGCCGGCGAGCGTGGTATCGAGGCGGAGCGAAAGCGCGTGCAGCGTCATCGCTCGCTCGATGGGCGCGAGCGCCGCCTTCGGCAGCGTTCTGCGGATCAGCGGGTAGGCACGCTCGAGCGCGCGGTCGCGCTCGCTGAAGTCGCGCTCGCCGTAGATGTCGGAGAGGAAGAACGCCGCCGCGGGCGCATAGCGCTTGTCGGCGGCGAGATCGGCGTAAGTGCGCGCGAGGCGCTGCGCCTGCCATCGGCGCAGCAGCGGCAGCATCGCCGCCACGCGCTCGGGCTGCCCTACCGCGCCCTGCTCTCCCGCTCCTCCCATTTACGCGGCCTTCGCCGTTCGCCTCGCCGCCTCCTGGTCGCGCAGCGTGCGGCGCAGTACCTTGCCGATCGGCGTTTTCGGCAGCGGCTCGGTGCGGAACTCGACGTGCCGCGGCACCTTGTAGGCGGCGAGGTGCTTGCGGCAGTGCTCGATCAGCTCGCCTTCGGCGAGCGCGGCGTCCTTCGGCACGACGATCAGCTTGACCGCCTCGCCTGAGCGCGCGTCAGGCACGCCGATGGCGCCGGCCTCGAGCACGCCCGGGTGCAGCGCGGCGACGTCTTCCACTTCGTTCGGAAAGACCTTGAAGCCGGAGACGATGATGAGGTCCTTCTTGCGGTCGGTGATGTAGACGAAGCCGCGCTCGTCGACGCGCCCCATGTCCCCGGTGCGCAGCCAGCCGGCGGGCGTCAGGGTCTGGGCGGTTTCCTCGGGCAGGTTCCAGTAGCCTTTCATCACCTGAGGGCCGCGCACGCAGATCTCGCCGACCTCGCCGACGCCGAGCTCTTCGTCCTTCTCGTCGCGGATGCTGACCTCGGTGGACGGCAGCGGCTGGCCCACCGCCCCGGAGAACTCCTTCAGGTCGAGCGGATTCGCGCACACGATGGGCGAGGCCTCGGTGAGGCCGTAGCCTTCGATCAGCGCCTTACCCATCGTCTCGTGCCAGCGCTTGGCCACCGCGCGGTGCACCGCCATGCCTCCCGCCACGGCGAGCTTCAGCGCACCGGCGTCCACGTCGCGGATGCCGGGGGCGTTGAGCAGCGCGTTGAACAGGGTGTTCACCCCCGTGATCACGGTGAAGCGCGATTTCTTCAGCTCTTTGACGAACGCGGCGATGTCCCGCGGGTTGGTGATCAGCACGTCGTTCGCGCCCCACTTGACGAAGGTGAGGCAATTCGCCGTGAGCGAGAACACGTGGTAGAGCGGCAGCGGAGTGACCACCGTCTCCGCCCCTTCCTTCAGCGTGCTGCGGATCCAGGCCGAAGTCTGCTCCAGATTGGCCACCATGTTGCCATGCGTGAGCATCGCGCCCTTGGCGGTACCGGTCGTTCCGCCGGTGTACTGGAGGAACGCGACGTCCTCGCGGCCGAGCGGCACGTCGTCGAGCCGGTCGCGTGCGCCGAGCTCCATCGCCGCGTGCCAGTCGAGCGCGCCCTCGAGGTTCCACTCCGGCACCATGTGCTTGACGTGCTTCACCACGAAGTTGACGAGGAAGGACTTGGGCACGCCCAGCATGTCGCCGATGCGCGTCGTGACGATGGTCTTCACCGCAGTGTCGGGCAGCACCTCCTGCAGCGTGTGCGCGAAGTTCTCGAGCACCACGATCGCCTGCGCGCCCGAGTCGCGCAGCTGATGGCGCAGCTCTCGTGCCGTGTACATCGGATTGACGTTGACCACGGTCATGCCGGCGCGCAACGCGCCGAAAAGTGCGACCGGATACTGAAGCAGGTTGGGCAGCATGATCGCCACGCGGCCGCCCTTGGACAGCCGGGCGTGCTTTTGCAGGTAGGCGCCGAACTGTGCCGTCTGGCGGTCGAGCTCGCCGTAGGTGATGCTCGTGCCCATGTTCGTGAACGCGGGCAGCTCGCGGAAGCGCTGGCAGCTCGTTTCGAACACTTCCTTGAGCGACTGGAAGCGCGTCACGTCGGCTTCCGCCGGGACGCCCTTCGGGTAATGCTGCAGCCAGATCTTTTTCACGCGACGGCCTCCTGCAGTTTCTCGATCTCCCCGGGGAAGCGCGCCACGATGCGCTCGGGGTCGCGCACCATGCCGGCATCGGTCATCAGCCCGAACTGCACGTGGCCGGCGTAGGAAAGGATGCTCGCGCCCATGGCAATGCCGCCGGCCTGCGGCACCCAGAACATCTGCTCGTCGATCTGCGCGCCGGCGAAGCGCAGGCGCTGGCGCGGGCCCGGGACGTTGGTCATCACGGCGGTGGCATGCGCGCCGAGCACCTCGAGGAGCTGCTCCTGCACCGCGCGCGGCGCCTGGCCGGCGAAGCCGAGCAGGCCGAGCATGAGCACCGGCTGCGGCGAGCCGCGCAAAGCGAGCATGCGCGCGCGCACCGAGTGCACCCGCGCGATCGGATTGGCGAGGCCGAGCGGCAGCTCGAGGAATACCAGGCCGAACTCGTTGCCGAGCGGCTCTTCCGCTTCGGCCGGGCGCAGGTTGACCGGGACGACGACGCGAATCTCCAGCCCGTCCACCGCGTCGTGGTGCGAGGCGAGGTAGGCGCGCAGCGCTCCGGCGGCCGCGGCGAGCAGCACGTCGTTCACCGTGCAGCCGAGCGCCCTGCCGAGCGCCTTCACCTTGGCGAGCGGCAGCGGATCGCACCACGCCACCCGCTTCGACGTGCTCAGGCTGCCGCGAAACCGGGTCTTCGGCTCGGGCGACATGGCGAGGAGCTTCGCCGCCTCGGCGAGCGCGCTCGCGCCGGCCTGCACGTAGTCTAGCGCCTTGGCCGGATGGAGCAGCACTTCGAAGAGCACGCCCGCGCCGGCCTTGGCGAGCGGCTCGAGCCAGGGCAGCCAGGCTTCCCAGCCGGACGCGCCGGCGCGCCGCTTGGGCAGGCTTGCGCCGCCTTCGGTCATGGCGAGCAGCACTCGCATGAGCGCCGCGCCGTCGGCGTAGCAGTGGTGCAAGCGCACCACGAGCGCGCTGCGGCGGCGCAGGTAGCCCTCGACGACATAGAACTGCCACATCGGCTGAGCGGGATCGAGCGGGCTGCTGGCGAGATCGCTGACCAGCTCCTGGAGCTCGCGCTTGTCCCCCGGCGCGGGCAGCGCCACGCGGTGCACATGCCGCTCAAGGTCGAACTTCTTGTCGTCCTGCCAGTAGAAGCCGCTCGGGCGCTCCACGGGCCGCTGGCGGAAGCGCTCGAACGCGAGGAAGCGGCTGCGCAGCGTCTTCTTCGTGCGCGCGAACGAGAGGCGGGTCTTGAAGAGGAGCACCGCGGTGATGACCATCGGATTGGTGGGCCGCTCCATGCGCAGCCAGGCCACGTCCGCGCCGGACATGCGGCGGCTCATGTTTCCCTCACGTTTCCATTTGTTCCAGGCGCTCCTGCGCATGTTCGGCATCGAGCAGCTCCGATGCGTCGGCGGGCCGGATCTTCGCCGCTTGCGCAAGCAGCTCGCGCGCCTCGTCGGCGTTGTCTTCGTCGAGGAGCATCAGGCCGCGCGCGTATTCCAGCCGTGCGATGGCCGAGTCCGGATGCAGCTTGAGGGCCTTGCGATAGTGCGCAAGCGCTTCCGACCCGCTCGCGCCATAGGTCAGCCCGCCGAGGAGCGAGCCCATCTTGCCGATCACCTCGGCGTGGTAGGTGCCGAGCGCGACGTGCGCCTCGGCGTGCCGCGGCTCGAGCTTGAGCGTGCGGTCGAGCGCTTCCTTCACGCGGGTGGCGAGACCGTCGGCGAGCGCGCGGGTCACCGAGATCTTCTGCGCGTACCGGCCGAGGCAATAGGCGAGCAGGTAGTGGGCGTTGGCGCGCTCGGGCAGCGCCTCGCGGGCTTCCTCGCATAGTGCGGCCGCCTCGTTGAGGAGCGACGCGGCGTGCCGCTTGTCGCGCTCGAGATAGCTCGCATAGATTCCCGCCGACTTCGCGGCGGCCAGCTGGCCGGCCGGGCCGGCGCTCGCCCCCTTCTTCCAGGCAAGCTGGAAGTCGCCGCGGTGAAAAGCGCGCCACGCGTCGCGCACCGGCTCGGCGTCGGGATACGGCTCGCAGTCGCCTCGATGCAGCCGCGGCCAGTGTTTCTTCAGCGACGCTGCCGAATAGT
>DASQYN010000218.1:0-4152 GCA_035639215.1 Burkholderiales bacterium | reverse complement strand
CGCGGCTAGTTTAACCGCGCAAGCGCTTTCCGAAATCGCGCAGCACCTCGCGCGCGCAGTTGCGGCCCGGCGCCCCGGTCACCCCCCCGCCCGGGTGCGCGCCCGAGCCGCAGAGATAAAGGCCCTTCAGGGGTCCGCGGTAGTCCGCATAGCCGAGGAGGGGGCGCGCCGACCAGAGCTGGTCGAGGCTGAGCGCGCCGTGGAAGATGTCGCCGCCGACCAGGCCGAACTCGCGCTCGAGGTCGGCGGGGGAGAGCGCGCTATGGCCGAGGACGCTCGCCTGGAAGCCCGGGGCATGCGACTCGATGACGGCGAAGATGCGGCGCACCGCTTCGCCTTTCTTCGCGGCCCAGTCCTGGTCGGGCGCGAAGTGCTGGCAAAAGAGGCTCGCCACGTGCGTCCCCTGCGCCGCGAGCCCGGGGTCGATGAGAGTCGGGTCGAGCGTGCTCGGGATCACCATCTCGACGATCGGCCGTTCGGACATTCCGCCTGCGCGGGCGTCGAGATACGCGCGCTCCATGTAGCGGAGCGAGGGCGCCATGATGATGCCGGCGCCGTGCTGCGGCCCCGGCTCCGGCAGGCAGGCGAAGCGCGGCAACGCGGAAAGCGCGACGTTCATGCGAAAGGTGCCGGAGCCGCACTTGTAACCCTCCATGCGCGCGACAAAATCGGCCGGCAGCTCGGCGCGATCCATGAGCTCGAGGTAAAGGAGCTTCGGATTGACGTTGGCGACGATCGCCTTCGCCTGGAATGCCCTTCCGCTCTCCAGAAAGACTTCAGCCCTGGAGATGCGGCGGACCGGCGCATCGCACTCGATCTCCACGCCGAGCCGGCGCGCTTCCGCGGCAAGCGCTTGCGTGATCGCGCCCATGCCGCCGATGGCATGGCCCCAGGCGCCGCGCTTGCCGTTCACCTCGCCGAACACGTGGTGCAGCAGCACGTAGCCCGTCCCGGGGTGATAGGGGCTCGCATAGTTGCCGACCATGGCGTCGAAGCCGTAGACCGCCTTGATCGGCTCGGACTCGAACCATCCCTCGAGCAGCTCGGCGGCGCTGCGAGTGAAGAAAGCGAGCAGATCACGCCGCGCTTCCATGTCGAGCCGCCTGAAAAGCCGGCCGGCGCCGATCGCCCGCGCGAGATCGAGCAGGCCGCCGCCGACGTTCGGCGGGCAGCGCAGCACCAGCTCGCGCAGCACGTCGGCGACGCGCTCGACCGTCGCCCAATAGTCCGGCAGGCGCTCCGCATCGCGCCGCGAGAAGCGCGCCACCTGCTCCTGCGTGTTCGCGCCGCCGCCGACCAAGAGATAGCCGTCCTCGAGCGGCAGGAAGTTGGCGACCGGGCGCTCGACGATGCGCAGGCCGTGCTCGGCGAGCCGCAGCTCGCGGATGACGGCGGGCTGCAGGAGGCTCACCGTGTAGGCGGCGACCGAGTTGCGGAAGCCCGGATGGAACTCCTCGGTGACCGCCGCGCCGCCCACGACCGCGCGCCGTTCCAGCACCTTCACCGTCAGCCCGGCGCGCGCGAGATAGCACGCGCAGGCGAGCCCGTTGTGGCCGGCGCCCACGACGATCGCATCGAGCTTCATTTCAGCCGATTCTGCGCCCGCTCGCCGGATCGAAGTAGTGCGCCGCCGCGGGGTCGTAGCGCAGCGGCAAGCGACCGGTGCGCGCTTCCGCTGCCGAAGGCAGCCGCACCGCGACGCGCCGCCTGGCGTCCGAGACCAGATGCCCGTAGACGAGCGTCTCGGCGCCGAGCGGCTCGATGAGATCGACCTCGGCAAGCAGCGCCGCCTCCGACTCGGCGCACGGCTCGAGATGCTCGGGGCGGATGCCGAACAGCACGTCCGTGCCGTTGCGTTGCGCGGGGATCAGGTTCATGGGCGGCGAGCCGATGAACCCGGCGACGAAGACGCTTGCCGGCCTGGCATACACCTCGAGGGGCGCGCCGATCTGCTCGGCGCGGCCGGCGTTCATGACGATCATGCGGTGCGCGAGCGTCATCGCCTCGACCTGGTCGTGCGTGACGAACAGGCTGGTGGTGCGCAACCGCCGGTGCAGCGCCTGCAGCTCGGCGCGCATCTGCACGCGCAGCTTCGCGTCGAGGTTCGAGAGCGGCTCGTCGAAGAGGAACACGGCGGGCTCGCGCACGATGGCGCGCCCCATCGCCACGCGCTGGCGCTGTCCGCCGGAGAGCTCGCGGGGTTTTCGCTGCAGGTAGGGCTCGAGCTCGAGGATTGCGGCCGCGCGCGCGACGCGGGAGTCGATGTCGCTCTTCGGCAAGCCGCGGATACGCAATCCGTACGACATGTTCTGATACACGCTCATGTGCGGGTAGAGCGCGTAGTTCTGGAACACCATGGCGATGTCGCGGTCCTTGGGCTCGAGCGCGTTTACCACCCGGCCGCCGATCGCGATCTCGCCGCCGGTGATGTCCTCGAGCCCGGCGACCATCCGCAGCAGCGTCGACTTGCCGCATCCCGACGGCCCGACGATCACGACGAACTCGCCGTCGGCGATGTCCATCGTCACGCCGTGGATCACCTCGAGCTCGCCGTAGCTCTTGCGCACGCCGCGGAAGGTGAGCTCGGCCATCTATTTCTCCGTGTCCACCAGGCCTCTCACGAACCACTTTTGCATGAGCAGCACGACGATCGCGGGCGGCAGCATGGCGAGAATCGCGGTCGCCATGATCAGGTGCCACTCGGCCGCCGCGTCGCCGCCCGGGATCATGCGCTTGATGCCGATCACCACCGGGTACATCCGCTCCTGCGTGGTGATGAGCAACGGCCACAGGTACTGGTTCCAGCCGTAGATGAACATGATGACGAAGAGCGCCGCGATGTTCGTGCGCGAGAGCGGCAGCAGCACGTCGCGGAAGAAGCGCAACGGGCTCGCCCCATCGATGCGCGCCGCCTCGGCAAGCTCGTCCGGAATGGTGAGGAAGAACTGGCGGAACAGGAAGGTCGCGGTGGCCGAGGCGATGAGCGGCAGGGTGAGGCCGGTGTAGGTGTCGACCAGGCCGAGATCCGCGGCGACCTTGTAGGTGGGGAGGATGCGCACCTCGACCGGCAGCATGAGGGTGAGGAAGATCATCCAGAACATGGTCCGGCGCAGCGGGAAGCGGAAGTAGACGATGGCGAACGCGGAAATGATCGAGATGGCGATCTTGCCGCAGGCGATGACCATGGCCATGACGAAGCTGTTGAGCATCATCCGGCCGACCGGCGCGCTCGAGCCGCGCTCGCTGCCGTGCGCCATCACCGCGGCGTAGTTCTGCAGCCCGTGGCTGCCGGGCAGCAGGCGCATCGGTACCGTCATCACCTCTTCCATCGTCTGCGTGGAGGCGACGAAGGCCACGTAAATCGGAAAGAGCACCAGCGCGACGCCGCCGATGAGGACCGCGTGGCGCAGGACGTCGAGGAACGGGCGGCGCTCGACCATCCTAGTACTGCACCTTGCGCTCGATCCAGCGGAACTGCACGACGGTGAGGGCGATGACGATCGCCATCAGGACCACCGACTGCGCCGCCGAGCCGCCGAGGTCGAGCGCCTGCACGCCGTCCTGGTAGACCTTGAACACGAGGATCTGCGTCGCGCCTGCCGGCCCGCCCTGCGTCGTGGCGTCGACGATGGCGAAGGTGTCGAAAAACGCATAGACGACGTTGACGACGAGCAGGAAGAACGCGGTGGGCGACAGCAGCGGGAAGACGATGGTCCAGAAGCGCCGTACGGGGCCCGCCCCGTCGATGGCCGCCGCTTCGATGAGCGAGCCGGGGATCGACTGCAGCCCGGCGAGGAAGAACAGGAAGTTGTAGCTGATCTGCTTCCACACCGCGGCGACGACGATGAGGATCAGCGCCTGCCGCGCGTTCACGTAGTAGTTCCAGTCCAACCCCAAGCCGCGCAGCGCGTAGGTCAGAACGCCGATGGCGGGCGAGAGGAGGAACAGCCACAGGATCGCCGCCACCGCGGGGGCCACGGCATAAGGCCAGATCAGCAGCGTCTTGTAGAGGGCGGCGCCGCGCACCACGCGATCGGCGAACACCGCCAGGAGCAGCGAGATCGCCAGGCCGAAGAAGGCCACCAGCACGGAAAAGAGCGCCGTGACCTTGAACGAGGCGTAGTACGTCTCGTCCGCGAACAGCGCGGTGAA
>DASQYN010000217.1:0-11111 GCA_035639215.1 Burkholderiales bacterium | reverse complement strand
GCTCGACCGCGACGTCGCCGCGACGGTCATCGCCGGCATCGCCCGCGGCTGCGAGATTGCCGGCTGCTCGCTGATCGGCGGCGAGACGGCGGAAATGCCGGGCATGTACCCGGAAGGCGAGTACGATCTTGCCGGCTTCTGCGTCGGGGTCGTGGAAAAGGAGCGCATTATCGACGGGCGGAACGTCGTGCCCGGCGATGCACTCCTCGGCCTTGCCTCGAGCGGCGCACATTCCAACGGCTACTCGCTGATCCGCAAGATCCTCGAGCGGTCGAAGGCGCCTTTCGATCTGCTGGAGCCGACGCGTATCTACGTGAAGCCGGTGCTCTCGCTGCTCGAGCGCTTGCCCGTGAAGGCGATCGCGCACATCACCGGCGGCGGCTTGACCGGCAACGTGCCGCGCGTGCTGCCGCCCGGGACCAAAGCCGTGATTCGCAAGTCGGCCTGGCGCCGCCCGGAGCTCTTCCAGTGGCTGCAGCGAGAAGGCGGCGTTGCCGAAGACGAAATGTACCGCGTGTTCAACTGCGGAATCGGCATGGTGCTTGTCGTGGCGCCGGCGGACGCCGCGCGCGCGACGGAGGCCTTGCGCGCCGCGGGCGAGACGGTGTTCACGATCGGCAGCGTCGAGCCCGGACACGCCGAGCCGGAAGCGGTCGTCGTCTAAGCCGAACCGCGGCGCGCGAGATAGATCCCGCCAAGCACGATCGCGCCGCCCACCAGCTGCAGCGGCGAGAGCGGCTCGGCGAGCAGCGACCAGGCGAACAGCGCCGCCATGACCGGCTGCAGGAGCAGGCTCACCGATGATAAGGCCGCCGGCAAGTGCGCCAGCGCGTAGGCGATCAGTCCTTGCCCCGCGGCGTGGGAGACAAGGGCGAGGCCGAGCAGGTCGAGCCAGCCGCCGCCGCTGACCGGGACGATGCGCTCGCCGGAAACGAGAGCAATGGGAAGCAGTGCGAGCGTCGTCACGGTGCTCGTCACCGCCATGATGAGGAGCGTGCCGGCGGACCGGTCGCGCAGCGCCTTCACGGCGAGCAGGTAGCCGGCGTAGAAGAGCGCGGTCAAGACGCCGAATGCGTCTCCGAGGAGGCCGTGCGTCGAGAATCGCAGGGTGGATTGCACGAGCAGTACGACGCCGCCGAGCGCCGCGGCGAGGCCCGCGAGAAAAAGCGCGCTCGGACGCTGGCCGAACAAGGCCCAGGCGGCGAGCGTAACGAAGATCGAGGCGAGATTGGCGAGCAGCGTGGAATTCGCCACCGAGGTGAGGCCGATCGCGGCATGCCAGAAGGCGAGATCCCCGGCGAAGGCGAGGCCGGCAGCGAGCAGCAGAGCCGAACCTCCTGCGGTTGCGGGCCTCCGGGATCGGTTTTGCAGGAAGAACAGCGGCCAAAGAACCGGCAGCGCGAGCGCCGTGCGCCAGAAGGCCGTCGCGGTCGGCCCGGCCTCGGAGAGACGCACGAAAATCGGCGAGAGCGCGATGCATGTCGCGCCGAGCGGCAACGCAGGCAGCGCGGGCCGCATGGCCCGCAGATGGTACCCGTGCGGACCCGCGCTTACTTGAGATCGTTCCAGCGCTTCATGGCGGTCTCGTAGCGCTGCCGGGCGAGCTCGACCTGCTGTTCGAGGATCGCCTGACGGGCGAAGTAGTTGCCGGTGGGCCGGCTACCCCCGGCGGCGCTGCCTTGGCGCTCGCCCGGCAATGATTCCACGCCACTGTCGCGGCGCGCTTCCGCCTCCTGGAGCGCGTTGTAGGCGGTCCGGGCCTCTTCGTAGGCCTTGTCGAGTTCCGCGCTGCGGTTCTGCGCCGACGCGGCATGCATGGAGAACGACAAGAGAAGGGCGAGGGTCGTTGCTGTCGCTTTCATGAGGTTCGAGGGCGCGCCTTTCCGGTAGAATTTTTTGACATGGAAGGGCCGCGTTTCGTTCACCTGAGGCTGCATAGCGAGTACTCGGTGAGCGACGGCATAGTCCGCATCGACGATGCGGTATCCTGCGCGGCGCAGGATGGCATGCCGGCGCTCGCGCTGACCGACGCCGCCAACCTGTACGGCATGGTGAAGTTCTACACCGCTGCGCGCGCCGCCGGCGTGAAGCCGGTCATCGGCGCCGACTGCTGGATCGAGAACGACGCCGACCGCGACAAGCCGCATCGCCTGCTTCTGCTGTGCGCGTCTCGCTCAGGCTATCTTCGCCTCTGCGATCTGCTGTCGCGCGCATGGCTGAAAAATCAGCATCGCGGCAGGGCGCTCATCGCGCGCGAATGGCTGCGGTCGGGGACCGACGGCTTGATCGCCCTCTCGGGCGGGCCCTCAGGAGAGCTCGCGGCGAGCCTCCTTTCGGACCATGGCGAGAGCGCCGAGCGCGTGGCAAGCGGCTGGGCGGTGCTATTTCCCGGGCGGTACTACATCGAGATTCAGCGCGCCGGCTTGCCCAATACGGAGGCGCTCGTCTCGCGCTCGGTCGCCCTCGCCGCGCGCCTCGCGCTGCCGGTCGTGGCGACGCATCCGGTGCAGTTCCTGCAGGCCGACGATTTCAAGGCGCATGAGGCGCGCGTGTGCATCGCGCAGGGCTACGTGCTCGGTGATCAGCGACGGCCCCGCCAGTTCACTGCCGAGCAGTATTTCAAGAGCCAGGCGCAGATGGCGGAGCTCTTCGCCGATCTTCCCCAAGCGCTCGCCAATTCGCTGGAGATCGCCCGCCGCTGCAACCTGGAGTTTGAGCTCGGCAAAACGCGACTGCCGGCGTTCCCGACGCCGCCGGGCGTGACGCTCGACCAGTATCTCGAGGCGCAGGCGCAGGCGGGCCTCGCCCGGCGGATTGCGGAGCTCGGCGTGAGCGCGGAGAGCGCGCCGCGCTATCGCGAGCGGCTTGCCTTCGAGATCCGCACCATCGTGCAGATGGGCTTCGCCGGATACTTCCTGATCGTCGCCGACTTCATCAACTGGGCGAAGCAGAACGGCGTGCCGGTGGGGCCCGGTCGCGGCTCGGGCGCGGGCTCGCTCGTCGCCTTCTCGCTCGGCATCACGGACCTCGATCCGCTGCGCTACGACCTGCTTTTCGAGCGGTTCCTCAATCCCGAGCGCGTCTCGATGCCGGATTTCGACATCGACTTCTGCCAGGATGGCCGCGACCGGGTAATCGACTATGTGCGCCGCAAGTACGGCGAGGCGAGCGTGTCGCAGATCGTGACCTTCGGCACCATGGCGGCGCGCGCGGTGGTGCGCGACGTGGGGCGCGTGCTCGATCTCGGCTACAACTTCTGCGATCAGATCGCCAAGCTCATCCCCTTCCAGCCCGGCAAGCTGATCACGCTCGAAATGGCACGCGAGATGGAGCCGCTGCTCGCCGAGCGCGAAGAGAAGGAGGACGAGGTGCGCGAGCTGCTCGAACTCGGGGCCAAGCTAGAGGGCCTGGTGCGCAACGTCGGAATGCACGCAGGCGGAGTGCTGATCGCGCCGGGAAAGCTCGTTGACTACTGCCCGCTCTACGCCGCCGAGGGTACCGAGAACGTCGTCTCGCAGCTCGACAAGGACGACGTAGAGAAGGTCGGGCTGGTGAAGTTCGACTTCCTCGGCCTGACCACCCTCACCATTCTCGACTGGGCCGAGCGCTACGTGCGCCAGATGGAAGGAGAATCGCCGCTCACTCGCTTCTCGCTGCAGCGCATCCCGCTCGACGATGCGCCGACCTACCAGCTGCTCTCCGCCGGCAACACCACCGCGGTGTTCCAGCTGGAATCGCGCGGCATGCGCGACCTCATCAAGCGCGCGCGTCCCGACCGCTTCGAGGACGTCATCGCTCTCGTCGCCCTCTATCGTCCGGGACCGATGGACCTGATTCCGGACTTCATCGCCCGCAAACATGGCCAGCAGCGGGTCGAATACCTCGATCCTCGACTTCAGCCGATCCTCGGTCCGACCTACGGCATCATGGTCTACCAGGAGCAGGTGATGCAGATCGCCCAGGTGATCGGCGGCTACACGCTGGGCGGCGCGGACCTCCTGCGCCGCGCCATGGGTAAGAAGAAGCCCGAGGAGATGGCGCAGCAACGCGACATCTTCGTCGCCGGAGCCGAAAAAAACGGCTTGGCGCGGTCGAAGGCGACGCAGCTCTTCGACCTCATGGAGAAGTTCGCCGGCTACGGCTTCAACAAGTCCCACGCGGCGGCTTACGCGCTGCTCGCGTATCAGACGGCTTACATGAAGGCGCACCACGCCGCCGCGTTCGTCGCGGCCAACCTTTCCGCCGTGATGGACGACACGGACAAGGTGCGCCAGTTCTACGAGGACGGGGTGCAGAACGGGCTGACCATTCTGCCGCCGGATATCAATGCCTCCGGCTATCGCTTTGCGCCGGTCGACCGCCAGACGCTCCGCTACGGACTGGGTGCGGTGCGAGGCACGGGCGAATCGGCGATCGAGGCGATCCTGGCGGCGCGCGCTGCGGCGCCGTTCACGGACCTTTTCGACTTCTGCCGTCGCGTCGACAAGCGGCTCGTGAACCGCCGCGTCGTCGAAGCGCTCGTTCGTGCCGGCGCTTTCGACAAGCTGGACGAGCATCGTGCGCGCCTTTTCGCGTCTGTCGGCCGCGCGCTCGAGGCGGCCGAGCAGGCGGAACGCGCTGCCTCGCAATCGAGCCTCTTCGGTGAGGCCGAAGCGCCGCGCGGCGGCGAGGCGATCTACATCGACGCCGCGCGGTGGGACCTGCGGCGAAAGCTGATGGAAGAGAAGGCGGCGCTCGGCTTCTACCTCTCGGCACACCTTTTCTCCGTCTACGAGCGGGACCTGCGCGGCTTCCCGCGCACGCCGCTCGCGAAGCTCGCGGCTTCCGAGAGCCGCACCTGGATGGCGGGCGTCGTTGCCGCCGCCCGCATGCAGATGACCCGGCGCGGCCGCATGATGGTCGTCATGCTCGACGACGGCACGGCGCAGGTCGAAATTTCGGTCTTCAACGAGCTTTTCGACAAGCATCGCGACAAGCTGAAGGACGACGTCCTGCTCGTCGTCGCCGGGCGCGTGCAGCGCGACGATTTCTCCGGCGGGTTCCGCGTCACTGCGGAGGAACTGCTCGACCTCGATGCGCTGCGGGCGCGCTTTGCGGCGCGCTTGCGGCTCGCGATGAACGGCCAAGCCGATGCGCGCAAGCTGCAGGAGCTCCTCGCGCCTTATCGCGCCTCGGGAAGCGGGGCCTGTCAGGTGGTGGTTTCCTACCACAATGCCGAGGCGGCATGCGACGTCGCGCTGGGGGATGCCTGGCGAGTGAGGCCCGACGGCCGGCTGCTCGCCGACCTCGGCGCATGGCTCGCGCCGGAAAACGTGCAGCTCCTATACGGAGCGTCCGGTCCGGCCTAGTGGTTCCAGCGCACCACGTCCTCGACGCACGCGAGGAGCATGCGCTGGTGCAGGTACCAGTCGTTGGTCAGCCGCTCGCGCGGGTCGAAGCGGCGCTTGTGGGCGAGGAATACGGCCAGCTGCGGATAGCACAGCTCCGCCTGCTCGCGGGTCGCATCGCGCGTGGAGGCTATTTGGAAGCGCCCGCCGGCCGCAATCGCGGCCGCGATCAGTTCGCGACGCAACTGCCTGCCGCGGACCTGCGCGCCGAGCGCTTCGCACGCCGAAAAGCTCAGCTTGACCTCGGCGAATGCGCGGCAGGCCCAGCGGAGGAATGTATCGTCCTCGGCGGCGGTCCGGCGCAGCTCGACGCTGCGCAACGGCATCCGCCAGTCGTTGCATCGCGCATCGGCGTCCGAGACGAAGCTCTCGAGGCGCTCAGGGGGCAGTAGCAGCTCTAGCGGCCCCGTGTGCCGGCCCGGATTGAGCAGTATGCATTCCGGCGGCGAGGCATGCTCCACCGCGCGTTCGAGGGAATCGATTCGCAGCGTAATGCTATAGAAGGCGCCGAAAAGCGCGTGGCCGCCTACCGCGAGCGAAAAGAGCTCGCGGTCGCGGTTGCGGCTCAGCCGGCGCAGCTCCCCTTCCGGGGTGACGAGGGTGAGCGCGTGCACGTGCGCGACGGCCGGCTGGCCGTCCGGGCCGGCCGCGTTGCACGCGACGCTTTCGCCTACCGTCGCCATGGTGGTGCGTACGCCAGCCGCGCGAGGGTCGCCCGGCCGCAGCTCGGCCGCGATCGTGGCCCACGGCGTGCGCGCCTGGACTTCGAGCAGGCCGCGCTGCGCGTCGATGTTCAGGATGCGGCTCAGGCGCGAGGAATCGAAGAACCGTCCGTGGCGCATGGCGTCGCAGAGCTCTGCAGCGGAAAGCGGCATCGCGTTCATCCGGTTCCTCCTCGCATGAAAGGCGCCGGTGTAGCGTGCCGGGCCGTTTGGCGAAGGGCAATCGCCCTGTGCGAAGTCGCGAAATCTGATACCGCGGGCACCAAAAGCTGCGCCTTTGCAAAAAAACCGCCCGATAAAGCGCGCGCGGCGCGCGATCGCTACACGGTCGGTCTTTCCTCGAAGCGGTCGTAGCGGCAGTCGAGCGGTGCGGAGGCATCGCGCTCCTCGACTTCGTCGACCCGCGCCGCAGGCGGACCGCGGCGCGCCCACTCGAGCAGGTGCGCTACGGCTTGCGGTTCACCCTGGACGACCGCTTCGACGCTGCCGTCGCTGCGATTTCGCACCCAGCCGCATACCGCGTTGCGCTCGGCTTCGCGGCGCAGTGCATGGCGAAAGCCGACGCCCTGAACGCGGCCTCTTACGCGAATTTGCCGTGTCACCATGCAAGATGCCTGGCCCGATGTTAAGCTCGTGCGCGGGAGCTGAGCAGCAAGAAAAACGGGGGAGACAAGATGCGCGTGGGACTGCTCGTCGTTGCCGCGCTTGCCTTGATCGGATTTGTCGTAGTGGCTGTAGTCCTGCCGCAGATGGCCGGAGCGAAATCGAGAGAAGCCGCCGTAGCGCTGATCGCAGGCGCCGAAGGCGGGAAGCAGCGCGTCTCGCTCAATGCGGAGAAATCGGGTTCGCTCGCCGGTGCCGGCAAGGACGTGAAGATCGAGCAAAAGGACGACCAGCACGGTACGCTTAAGTGGATCGTCGAGGAAAACGGCGCGATCCGTGGCTGGAACGAGCAGAACGCGCTCGAAATCGCGCTGATGCCCACCCTGCAAAGCGGCAAAGTCAGCTGGAGCTGCAAGGGCTACCCGGTCAGCGCGATGCCGCCGGCCTGCGGGGGCCGCTAGCCCGTCTTTCGCCGGCGCACGAGGCGCCCGGCCACCACCAGGCCGCCGAGCGTCGCTCCGGCAACGAGCAACCAGTCGCGCCGGCGCCAGCGGCGGGGCTGCGGAGACGGCGCCATCGAGCGCAGCACCTGCGTCGTCGAGGGAGACGGCTCCTCGGCTTTCACCGCCGCACCGGTCAGCGTCGCCATCCTCTGGGTCGCTTCGAGTGAATCGAACGATTGCGCAAGACCTCGCGCAGGCGATTCCGGCAGCGCCTCGGGCGCCTGGTCCTGCACCCGCGTGCGGTTCAGGGTCTGCGCAAGGACGACGGTCTTGGCCTCGGAATCGACCAGCCGCGGCTGCGGCGCTGGCGCGAGGCCGGGCAGCGTGCGAGGCGGCTGCGTGCCGCTCGCCGGCGCGCCGACCTGACGCTCGCACTCGCGCAGATCGCGCGCCACCTCCGCAGCGTCCTGATAGCGCTCCTCGAGGGGTTTGGCGAGCATCTTCGCGACGATTAGGTCGAGCATCTCGGGCACGGCCGGATTGATACTGCTCGGCGCCGGCGGGACGAAGTTCACGATCTGGTACATCAGCGCGGTCACGTTCTCGCCGTTGAACGGAGCGGTGCCGCAGAGCATCTCGTAGAGAATGACGCCCAGCGAGAAGAGGTCGGAGCGCTGATCAGCGCGCTTGCCGATTACTTGCTCCGGGGACATGTATTTGGGCGAGCCGAGTAGCGTTCCCGTCTGGGTAAGATCGCCGGAGCCGCGCATGCGCGCGATGCCGAAATCGGTGATCTTTACCGGTCCGTTGGCGACCACCATGATGTTGGCCGGCTTGATATCGCGGTGCACCACGCCACGCTCGTGCGCGTACGCAAGGCCCTCGGCCACCTGCGCGGCGATCGACAGTGCCTGTGCGACACGCAGCGCGCGCCCCTCGCCGATCAGCGTGCGCAGCTCCACCCCTTCGATGTATTCCATCGCCATGAAAACGACGTCGCCGGCCTTGCCGACGTCATGGATGGTCACGATGTTCGGGTGGTTGAGCCCTCCCGCCGCGCGCGCCTCCTGGTAGAAGCGCTGCTCGTACTTCTCCGCGTACTCGCGCTCGAGGGTGATGTTGACCGTCTTGACGGCGACGGTGCGCTCGAGGACCGAGTCGGTCGCCTTGTAGACGACGCCCATCGCCCCGCGCCCCAGCTCGGATTGGATGACGTAGCGAGTGAGCTTTGCCGGCTCCATTGCGCGGGCTAGCGGCCCGCCTTTACCGACCGGAAGATCGGCCCCCAAATCGGATGACCGGCTTCCGAGGGCGCCAGATCGAGCGACGGGTCGTCGGCGAGCGCCCTGCGGAACTCGTCTCGGCAGAGCTGCTCACGGCTCGAGGCGCAATGGATGAAAGCGAGATACTTGTGTGCGCGGGCGCGATCCTTCGTCGGCAGCCCCTCGTCCAGCGCCGCCTGCAGGTTCTTCGCCGATTCGGCGTAGTCGCCGTCGTCGTAGAGGCGCAGGCCGGCTTGCAGCTTCGGATCGAGATCGCCGATGTCCGTCCGCCTGGCGCGGCCCGACTTGATGGCAGCGAAGACGGGACCCCAGACCGGGTGCCCGCGCTCCGCCGGGTCGAGGGTGAAGTCGGGGTCGATGGCGAGCGCGCGACGGAACTCATCGCGGCATCCCGCCTCTCGGTTCGAAGCACAGTGGATGAAGGCGAGATACTTGTGCGCGTCGGTTTGCTCATCCTCGGAAAGACCCATGTCGAGCGCCAGCTGGAGATTGTGAGCCGCTTCGGCGTAGGTCCCATCCTCGAACTGCTGCATGCCAAGATGCAGGGCATAGTAGCCTTTGCGCATCGGCTGGGAGGAGCATCCCCACAGCGCTTGGAGCAGCACGGCAAGGATGATCACGCGCCGCATCTCACTTGAAGCGGTGCCGAATGCGCACGGCTTCGCCCGCCTTTAGCTTCACCTCCTGAACGTGTGGCGGGAACGTCGAATTCCGGATTTCCACCGTATGCGGACCCGGCGGGACATCGACCACGCGCAGCGGCGGGCTGACACCGCGTCGCTTGCCATCGATCAGCACCTCTCCCCACGGCGCTATCGCCAGCACGAGGCGGCCACCCGCCGGGGCGGCGGGCGGTTTCTCAGGACGCTCCGCGGTCTTTTCCACCCGCGCAATCTTCTTCGGCTGCGGCGTCTCGGCGCCGATGCTCACCGGCGCCACGGTCGTCGTCGGTGAGGGCTCCTTTGCCGCCGCGGCGGGCATGGAAGGCGCCGGACTGACCTTGCTCGCCTGCGCGGTTCCGCGTGGCGCGACCCCTTCGTCCTGCATGAGGGCGCGGGCGCCGACGCCGCCGGCCACGATGGTGAGGAACACTACCGAAGCAGCGAGGATCGCCGAGCGGTGAAGGCCGAGCGGACCGGTGCTCTGCAACCAGCCGGGTCTCGGGTCCGATTCCTCGGCATCTGAGACGGTCTCGCCGATGCGGCGCGCCGCGGCGGGACCGGCCACCACCGAGTACACCTCGTGCTCGCGCACGTGCTTGTCGGTGCGGGCGCCTTCGTGCTGGAAGAGATTGGCGTAGTCGCGCGACAGGCACGATACGACCTCGTAGAAGGACCGTGAGACCAGCAGCTGGCCGGCCCGTGCGAAGCTCATGACGCGCTGGGCGACATTGATGCCGTCGCCAATGATGTTGACCTGATCGTTGAGATCTTTGACCAGCCTTACCGGTCCGAGGTTGACCCCCAAGCGCACGGGCACGCGGCCGGCCTGATCGCGCACCGCAATCGACGCGAACAGCGCGTCCTCGGGATCGCCCATGAACGTCACCGCGGCCCCGTCGCCGGTATCGAGAATGATCCGATCGCGCGCCGGGACTTGCTCGAGCGCGTTGGCGAGCACCTTGTTGAACGCTTGCTTCAGCTCAAGCTGCTCGGCGACCGGCTTCTTGGAGTACTCGACGATGTCGAGGAAGAGCACGCTGCAGACAAGCGTACGGCCGGAGCTCTCCATCAGGCTTCTTCGCCGTTATGCGGCGCGCGGGCCGCGACGAGACTATTTTACGCGCATGCCGGGTTCGGCTCCGGCATCCGGGGAAACGAGGAAGATTCCCGGTCCTTCGCCGGAGGCGGCGAGCACCATGCCCTCCGAGACGCCGAACTTCATCTTGCGCGGCTCGAGGTTCGCCACGAGCACGGCGAGCCTGCCTTCGAGCGCCGCCGGCGGATAGGCGGACTTGATGCCGGCGAATACCGTGCAGCTTGCGCCGCCTAAGTCGAGGGTCAGGCGCAGCAGCTTGTCGGCGCCCTCGACGAGCTCGGCTCGCACAATGCGCGCGACCCGCAGGTCGAGCTTGTTGAAGTCGTCAATTTTCATTAAGTCGGTCACGGCGAGCTCCTTCGCGGCGTGCTGCTGGGCCTCGGCGTGGCGCTGCGGCGCGCTTGCCTGGGGCACGGACTGGGCATCGAAGAGACGGTCGAGCTGCGCCTCTTCGACCCGGGTGATGAGGTGCTTGAACGGCCGTATTCGCTCCGGTAGCGACTTCAGGTGTTCGAAAGTCAAATCTCCATCCATGTCGAACAGCTCTTTAGCGACTCGCCTGGCGGTGGCGGGCAGGATCGGGGCCAGGTACACGGTCAGCACGAAAAACGCGTCGATGGCGTCGCTGCAGATGCGATGCAATTCGCTGCGCTTGGCTGGATACTTGGCCAGTTCCCACGGCTTTGCCTGGTCGTAGCGCTGATTCACGACGTCGGCGACACGCATCACCTCGCGGATGACCTTGCCGAATTCGCGCCCTTCGTATGCCTCGCGGACCAGGTCGGCGGCTCCAATGGCAACCCCCCAGCTTTGCTGCGGAAAGACGCTGCCGGCGGGGATTTCGAACTTGAACAATTGCCCATCGAACAATCAGCTGATGAAGCTGGCCGCGCGGGCGGCAATGTTCACGTACTT
>DASQYN010000216.1:0-2921 GCA_035639215.1 Burkholderiales bacterium | reverse complement strand
CCGCGCCGAAGCGCCCACGTTCGCCGACGGCGTGGCGTGCCACGCCGTGGCGGAGGGAAGGCTCTAGCGGATATTGGCGACGCCGAAGGGCACGTGCCCGGCGGCGACATAGACGCGCGCCGAATCGACGTGCCCGCGCTGATCGTCGAAATAGAAATCCGGCTCGAATGCCCTGAGGAACTCGCCCTTGTCGAGGCCGCCGAGGAACATCGCCTCGTCCACGGCCACATTCCACTCCATGAGCGTGCGCACTGCCCGCTCGTGCGTCGGCGCGCTGCGCGCAGTGACCAGGGCCGTCCTGATTCTTATGGTCTTCTCCTCGGCCGAGGCGACCTGGAGGCGGTGCAGCGCCTCGAGCAGCGGCTTGAACGGGCCGGGCGGCAGCGGCAGCAGCGCCTTGGCGGTCTCGTGCTCGGTGAAAGCCGTAAGCCCGTTGGCCTGGTAGACGCGCTCCGCCTCGTCGGAAAAGAGCACCGCATCGCCGTCGAAAGCGATGCGCAGCTCGCCCGCATGCCGGCTCGCGGCCTGCGCCGATTCGGGATACACGCGCGCGGCGGGGCAGCGGGCGTCGAGTGCCGCCATGACGTCGGCTTCGTTGGCCGAAAGAAAGAGATTGGCCTTCAGCGCGTCGAGATAGCGCCAAGGGCTTCGGCCGCGCGTAAAAACGCCGCGCTCGAGCTGCAGGCCGGCCTGCTTCGCGGAGCGAAACACGCGCAACCCCGACACCGGGTCGTTCTTCGAGAGCACGACGACTTCGACGCGCTGGGCGGCGGGTGTATTGAAAGCGAGGAGCTTCTTCACCAGCGGGCAGGCCACCCCTTCGCGCGCCGGCACGTCGAGCCGGCCGTATTGCAGCGCGATGTAGTTCGGCTCGCCCTCGCGCTCGAACACGCGGTTCTCCTCCTCGAAGTCGAAAAGCGCGCGCGAGGAGATGGCGACGACAAGCTTGCCTTCCACCGAATATGACATGAATGTGATTCTAAGGCGGCCTTAATTCGCCCTTAAGGCGGCGCGCTCTAGACTGCGCACGCGGCCTGTGCCTGGTCCCGAGCCTCCCCTCGGTCCCGCCGGGCGCATGCGCCGCACCCAACAATGATGGAGGAGGAGGTTCAGATGCGTATCCTGCAAGCCTTGGGGCTTTGTGCCCTCGTCTTCGCCGCGGCCGCGCAGGCCGGCGACAAGGACGGTTATCTCGTCGACACCCACGGCAATATCATCAAGATGGCGAATACCGGCGTATGCGTGCGCACGTCGCGCTGGACCGAGCAGAAAGCCGATCCCGACTGCCTCGCCCGGTGGAAGAAAACCCAGACGGCGTCGAGAAAATAAGCGCCTCAAGAGCGCTGAAACCACACCCCGCTTCGGCGGGGTTTTGTTTTTCTGCTTCGGCGATTTGCCGAGGAGGGCGTGACGTAGGTCGCGGGCAGCCCGCGCGCGGCGTGGCACGATGCGGCCGATGCGCATTCTCATCGCTCTCGTCTTGCTGCTCGGCGGCTGCGCCACGACGCCGCATGCGCCGGCGCCTTCGCCGGCGGGCGATCGCGCGGCCGCGAACGCCCTCAAGCTAGTGGGCGCGCCCTATCGCTACGGCGGCGCATCACCCTCACGCGGCTTCGACTGCAGCGGGCTCGTGCAATACAGCTACCGGGGCGCTGGAGTGAGCCTGCCGCACAACACGGAGAAGCAGCGCCATCTCGCCAGGCCGATCCGCCGCGCCGAGCTGCGCCGCGGCGACCTCGTCTTCTTCGACGAGGAGGGCAAGAAAAACTCGCACGTCGGGATCTACCTGGGGGACGGCACCTTCGTCCACGCGCCGTCCTCGGGCAAGCACGTACGGCGCGACCGCCTGGATTCGCCGTACTGGCGGAAACACCTCTCGGACCTGCGCCGCATCGCAGCCTAGCGTTCCTTCACCCGCTTTCCCTCGAACACCGACCGGTCGACGTCGTCGAGCGTCCAGGCCTGGGGGTGGCGGCAATTGGGGCAATGCGTGATCAACGTGCGGTTGGTGGCCGCGCGGAACGTCTCGAGGTCCATGTCTATGCCTGTCGCGATCCATTCGCGGCAGCGCTCGCAGGGCACGCGGAGCATCGGCATTTCGGATCCCCCTCCTCTGGAGGACTCGACCGATTTTAAGGCCCGCCTTTCGGGGCGCTCCATGCGACGCGCCGAACCCGGGGATCTTCACAAATTTTTATGGAAGGCTGCGGCGAGCGTCCTGGAGCGGGTGAAGGGAATCGAACCCTCGTATGCAGCTTGGGAAGCTGCCGTTCTGCCATTGAACTACACCCGCGCGGTGCCGCGATTGTATCATTCGCCTTATGATTCAAATCATTGTGAACGGCGCGGCGCGCCGCTTGGAAGCGCAGCTCGATGTGGCTTCGCTGCTCAAGAAACTCGACATGGCGGGCAAGAAGGTGGCGGTGGAAAGAAACGGCGAGATCGTGCCGAAAAGCGCGCACGCCGCCACGCTGGTGCGCGACGGCGACCGGCTCGAGATCGTCGTCGCCGTGGGTGGAGGCTGAGGCCATGAACGACGCGCTGGTCATCGCCGGCAAGAGCTACGCCTCGCGCCTGCTCGTCGGCACCGGGAAGTATCGCGATTTCGCCGAGACCCGGGCCGCGGTCGAGGCTTCCGGTGCGCAGATCGTCACCGTGGCGATCCGCCGCACCAACATCGGTCAGAATCCCGGCGAGCCGAGCCTGCTCGAGGCGCTGCCGCCCTCGAAGTTTACTT
The DNA here is from genome assembly GCA_035639215.1 of Burkholderiales bacterium. Classification (GTDB taxonomy): domain Bacteria; phylum Pseudomonadota; class Gammaproteobacteria; order Burkholderiales; family SG8-39; genus SCGC-AG-212-J23. Next base: position 184 of record DASQYN010000216.1, on the reverse strand, counting down.
ACCTGCCCAACACCGCCGGCTGCTACAACGCGGCCGATGCGGTGCGCACCCTGCGCCTCGCGCGCGAGCTGCTGGACGGGCACGAGCTCGTGAAGCTCGAGGTGCTGGGCGATCCGAAGACCCTCTACCCCCACATGCCCGAGACCTTGAAGGCCGCCGAGCAGCTGGTGAAGGAAGGCTTCAA
>DASQYN010000215.1:0-3890 GCA_035639215.1 Burkholderiales bacterium | reverse complement strand
CTCGGTGAACGAGTAGGTCATGGGGGCTCCGGAAAACAGGCACGCATGCCGCAGGCACGCGCGCCGTCACTGCACCCGACTGGCGCTCATGGCCTGGTGGCTCGCCCCTACGAGCCGCTGGCGGACAGCCATGCTGGAACGCATGGCCCGACCAAACCGTCCTTCTGCAGTCGCTTCAGAAGGCACAGCCAAATCGTTAAAGGACGATTTGGATCTGCCATCTGGGCGGTCGTTGGAGCGGACACAGGTGCCGCTCAACGCCCCTAACAGCGGATCGGCAGAAAGCGAAAGGCTCATGCCCTTCGCCCTCTGCCACGAGTCGTTGAGCGGCGAAAGTCCGCTCCAACGACCGCCCCGCTTTCCTGCTTTTCTGCCTGTTACTTCACTTCGACCTTCGCGCCGGCCTCTTCGAGCTTCTTCTTGATCGCCTCGGCGTCGGCCTTCGACACGCCTTCCTTCACGGGCTTCGGCGCGCCGTCGACGAGATCCTTCGCCTCCTTGAGGCCGAGGCTGGTCACCTCGCGCACCGCCTTGATGACGTTCACCTTGTTGTCCCCTACGGCGGTAAGCATGACAGTGAACTCGGTCTTCTCCTCCGCCGGAGCGGCACCGCCCGCTGCGCCGCCCGCCGCCGGCCCGGCCACCACAGTGGCGGCGGCCGCTGACACGCCGAATTTCTCTTCCATGTCCTTGATGAGCTGCGAGAGCTCGAGGACGGTCATCTTGCTGATTTCTTCCAGAATCTGTGCGCGTTCCATGGTTTTCTCTCTAAAGGGTTCCTGATTGACGAATTAGGCGGCGGCCTTCTCTTTCGAATCGCGATACGCGGCGAGCGTCCGCGCGAACTTGCCGGGCACCTCGTTCAGCGTGCGGGCAAGCTTCGCCATCGGCGCCTGCATGGTGCCGAGCAGCCTGGCGAGCAGCTCCTCGCGGCTCGGCAGCAGCGCCAGCGCCTTGATCTCCTTTTCGGACATCACGGCATTGGGCATCGCGCCGGCGCGGATCACGAACAGCTCGTTCTCCCTGGCGAACTCGGACAGCACCTTCGCCCCGGCGACCGGGTCGGCGGCAATGCCGTACATCAGCGGCCCGATCATCTGCTCGGACAGCTTCTCGAACGGCGTGCCCTTGACGGCCCTGCGGGCGAGCGTGTTCTTAAGCACCCGCAGATAAAGGCCCGACTTCCTCGCCTTGGCGCGAAGCTGCGTGACGCGCCCGACGTCGAGGCCGCGGTACTCCGCGACGATCACCGCCTGGGCGGCCGCGAGCTTGGCCGCGACTTCCGCGACCATCGCCTGCTTCTGCTCCAGATTAAGACCCAAGGTCTACTCCTTTGCTTCGTTGAACGACCAAACCGGCGACCTTGAATCAGGAACCCCTTGCCGCATTCCCTCTCCGGGTGCGCCGTCTGCGTAGGACGGCATCTCGAAAGATGCGCGTTTGAGCCTTGCGGCTCCTACGGTCTTTGACGACAGCTGTTCTGCCGAACAGCAGCCCAAAGTCTTCATCTCCTCCTACTGCGGCGCCGAGAGCGAAGCGGGATCGACCTTCACGCCCATCCCCATCGTGCTCGACACCGAAAGCTTCTTCAGGAACACGCCCTTCGTCGCCGCCGGCTTCGCCTTGTTCAGCGCGTCGACCAGGGCGGCGAGGTTGTCGCGCAGCTGCTCGGAGGTGAAGGAGGCGCGGCCGATCGTGCACTGTACGATGCCCGACTTGTCGGCGCGGAACTGCACCTGCCCCGCCTTCGCGTTCTTCACCGCGCCGGCGACGTCGGGCGTCACGGTGCCGACCTTCGGGTTCGGCATCAGCCCGCGCGGACCGAGGATCTGGCCGAGCGCGCCCACCACGCGCATCGCTTCGGGCGCCGCGATCACCACGTCGAAGTCCATCTTGCCGGCTTTCACCTGCTCGGCGAGGTCCTCCATGCCGACGACGTCGGCGCCCGCCGCCTTCGCGGCCGCGCCTTTGTCGCCCGGGGCGAAAACCGCGACCCGCACCTTCTTGCCGGTGCCGGCGGGCAGCACCACCGAGCCGCGCACCGTCTGGTCGCCCTTCTTCGCGTCGATGCCGAGGTTCACCGCGACATCGATCGCCTCATCGAACTTGGCGGTCGCCGTTTCCTTCACCAGCTTCAGCGCTTCCACGGCGGCATAGGTCTTGTTCCGGTCCACCTTGGCGAGGAACGCTTTCCTGCGCTTCGAGATGTGCGGCATTTACATGCCCTCCACGACGACGCCCATCGAGCGCGCGCTGCCGGCGACGATGCGCATCGCCGCCTCCAGGTCCCCGGCGTTGAGATCGGGCAGCTTCGCCCTGGCGATCTCCTCGACCTGCTTGCGCGTGATCTTGCCCACCTTGTCGGTGTGCGGCCGCGGACTGCCCGACTCGATGCCCGCCGCCTTCTTGATGAGCACGGTGGTCGGCGGCGTCTTGATGATGAAGCTGAAGCTCTTGTCGGCGTACGCGGTGATGACCACCGGCAGCGGCAGTCCCGGCTCGACCTTCTGCGTCTGTGCGTTGAACGCCTTGCAGAACTCCATGATGTTCAAGCCCCGCTGGCCGAGCGCCGGCCCGATGGGCGGCGAGGGATTGGCCTTGCCGGCGGGAACTTGCAGCTTGATCAGCCCGACGATCTTCTTCGCCATGTCATTCTCCTATATCCGGGTGCGAGCGAGACTGGCCGTCTCTCCCCTGCGGTTGCCTGTCAACGAAATCCTGCTAAGCCTTTTCAACCTGTCCGAACTCGAGCTCCACCGGCGTCGAGCGACCGAAAATTGTCACCGCCACGCGCAGCCGGCTCTTCTCGTAGTTCACGTCCTCGACGGTGCCCTGGAAATCGGTGAACGGGCCGTCCTTGACGCGCACCATTTCGCCGACCTCGAAGAGCACCTTGGGCTTGGGCTTCTCCACGCCCTCGCGCATCTGCTGCATGATCGCGTCGACTTCCTTCTCGGGGATCGGCGCGGGCTTGGTCGCCGTGCCGCCGACGAAGCCGGTCACCTTGTTGGTGTTCTTCACCAGGTGCCAGGTGTCGTCGTTCATCTCCATCTCGACCAGCACATAGCCGGGGAAGAACTTGCGCTCCGACATGTGCTTCTGGCCGCCCTTCATCTCGACCACCTCCTCGACCGGCACGAGGATCTTGCCGAACTTGTCCTGCATGCCGGCGCGCGAGATGCGGTCTTCGAGAGCGCGCGCCACCGACTTCTCGAAGCCGGAATAAGCGTGCACGACGTACCAGCGCTTATTTCCCGTTACGGTCATGTGTGCTTCCAGCCGAGGATCAGATCGTAGAGAACCCATTCCAGTGTCTTGTCGCTCACCCAGAGAAAGATCGCCATCACCACCACGAAGGCGAACACCGCCGCCGTGGTCTGCATTGTCTCCTTGCGCGTCGGCCACACCACCTTCTTCACCTCGGCGACCGACTCCGCGGCGAAGACCGCGAACTGCTTGCCCTGGGCGCTGAACCAGGCGACCGCCGCGCCGGCGGCGATGCCCGCCGCCACGGCGAGCACCCGCAGCACGAGCGCCGTGTCGTCACCGAGCCAGTAGTAGGCCCCGATGCCGGCCGCGACGAGCAGCGCTGCGATGAGCAGCTTTACCTTGTCAATCATTCTTCAGTGTTGGCAGGGGCAGAGGGCCTCGAACCCCCAACCTTCGGTTTTGGAGACCGACGCTCTGCCAATTGAGCTATGCCCCTGTAAAAACAAAGCCTACGGGAAAAGCAAGCCGCAAAAAGCTACTCGATGATCTTCGCGACGACGCCGGCGCCGACGGTCTTGCCGCCCTCGCGGATGGCGAAGCGAAGGCCCTGCTCCATCGCGATCGGCGTGATCAGCGTCACCACCATCTTCACGTTGTCCCCGGGCATCACCATCTCGGTT
>DASQYN010000214.1:0-3567 GCA_035639215.1 Burkholderiales bacterium | reverse complement strand
CCGAGACCGATCTCGTGGCGCTCTCGCCGGTCGCCGCGACGCCCCACATCCTCATCGTGGCACCCGATTTTCCGGCGAAGAACGTGCAGGACCTGATTGCCATGGCGCGCAAGGAGCCCGGCAAGCTGGCCTACGCCTCGTCCGGCGTAGGCAACTCGGATCACCTCTGCGGAGAGCTCTTCAACGTGATGGCCGGTATCCAGTCGGTGCACGTGCCGTACAAAGGCGGTGCTCCGGCTTCGCTCGACGTCATGGCGGGGCGCATCGCCTACTACTTCGCCGGCATGCCCGTCGGTCTGCCGCTCGCGAAATCCGGCAAGGCGCGCGCGCTCGCCGTGACGAGCCGGCAGCGCTTCCCCGGCGCACCCGACGTCCCCACCGTCGCCGAGCAGGGACTGCCCGACTACGAAGCGACGCTATGGCAGGGTTTTTTCGCGCCGAGCTCGACGCCGGCCGAGCTCGCCGCGCGCATCGCCGGGGACATCGAGAAGGTGATGTCGCTTCCCGAAACGCGCCAGAAGCTCGCCGGGGCGAGCGTCACGGTCTACACCGCCAGCCAGGCGGAATTCAGCCGCTTCTTCACGAATGAGATCGAGAAGTGGCGCGAGGTGGTGAAGAAGGCGAACCTCAAGCTGCAATAGATCTAGTCGATGCGCGCGCCCGAGCGCTTGATGACCTCGGCCCACTTCGCCGAGTCGCGGCGGATCAGCTCCGCGTAGTCCTCCGGCGAGCCGCCGCCGCCTTCGCTGCCCATCTGCGCCAGGCGCTCTTTCACTTTCGGCTCGGCGATCGCCGCGTTCACCGCGGCGTTCAGCTTGTCGAGGATCGGCCGCGGCAGGTGCGCCGGTGCGATGACGCCGGTCCACGCCGTCACCTCGTAGCCCGGCACTCCGGCCTCGATCATCGTCGGCACTTCCGGCAGACTCGCGGAGCGGCGCGGGCCGGTCACCGCCAGCGCGCGCACGCGCCCCGCCTTGACGTGCGGCGCGATCGAGTTGGTGCTCTCGAACATGAGCTGCACGTTGCCGGCAATGAGATCGGCGATCGCCGACGCCCCGCCCTTGTACGGTATGTGCACGATATCGCTGCCGGTCATGTACTTGAAGAGCTCGCCGCTCACGTGCCCGGGAGAGCCGTTGCTCGAGGAGGCATTGGAGAGCTCGCCGGGATGCTTCTTCGCGTAGTCGATCAGCTCGCGAACGCTGTGGAAATCGGTCCTGGGCGAGACCGCGAGCAGCATGTAGCCGGTGGTGATCAGCGCTACCGGCTGTAGGTCGCGCTCGATGTCGTAGGGCAGCTTCGCCACCATGTGCCGCGTGATGGCGAGCGCCCCGACCGGCCCCATGCCGATCGTGTAGCCGTCCGGGGCGCTTTTCGCCACCGCGTCGATGCCGATGGTGAGCGCCCCGCCGGGCCGGTTGTCGACCACCACCGGCTGGCCGAGCGCGTTCGCCAGCCCGGGCGCGACGAGGCGCGCGACGTTATCGGTCGCGCTGCCCGCTGCCTGCGGCACGACGAAGCGCAGCGGCCGGTCCGGATAATCGGCCGCCGCGCTCGTCGCGACGACGAGCAGGAGGAGAAGCCAGTTACGGCTTGAGCTGCGCACGGATCTCCCCGCCCTTGTGCGCGTTGCTGTGCACGTTGACGTAGAGATCGCCGGCCTTCAGCTCGTCCAGCTGCTGCGAGGTGAGCTTCTTGCCCTCGGGGACGCTGTAGGTGTCGCCTTTCTTGACGAGCGGAATGATGACCGGCCCGTTCTGGCCCTTGGCGCCGCGGTGGATGTGCGCCATGGTGCCCTGCACCCCCTCGGTGGTGATGCTGCCGGTGATCGTGCCATCTTCCATGACGCGGAAGCTGCCGCTACCGGTCGCGCTGCTCTTCACCGGCGGAACCTCTTCGCCTCCCGAGAGCGACACCTTCATCGCGCCGCTGCCGGGCATCCAGTCCGGCATCTTGTCCTTCATGCCGGAGCAGCCGGCCAGGGCGACGAGGGCCGCCGTCGCGACTCCCAATGCAGTTCTCGTGATCATGTTGCCTCCTCCGCTGATGAATGGATGAACCTGCCGAAACCCGAACAGCGCGGCGGCTAGAATATTCCCATGCCTGCGATCCATGCTTCTCCCGCGCTCTCGCGCCTGCGAATTGTAGACCTGTCGCGCGTTCGCGCCGGCCCGACCTGCGTGCGACAGTTCGCGGATTTCGGCGCCGACGTGATCAAGATCGAGTCGCCTCCGGGCGTCGATCCGAACGAGAACATGGGCGGGCCGCGCGACGGCCCGGACATGCAGAACCTGCACCGCAACAAGCGGGCGATGACGCTCAACCTGAAGCTGCCGCAGGGGCGCGAAGTGCTCTACCGCCTGGTGAAGACGGCCGATATCGTCGTCGAGAACTACCGGCCGGACGTCAAATATCGCCTCGGCGTCGACTATGAGTCCCTGAGAAAGATAAACGAAAGAATCATCCTCGCGAGCATCTCCGGCTTCGGCCAGGACGGCCCGTATCGCGAGCGCCCGGGCTTCGACCAGATCGCGCAAGGGATGAGCGGCCTCATGTCGGTGACCGGCTTTCCGGGACAGGGGCCGGTGCGCACCGGCGCGGCGATCGCCGACGTGGCCGCGGGTCTCTATGCCGCGCTCGGCGTGATGGTGGCGCTGCTCGAGCGCGAGCAGTCGGGACGCGGCCAGTGGGTGCAGAGTTCGCTCCTGCAGGCGGGGATCGCGCTGCTCGACTTCCAGGCCGCCCGCTACCTGATGAAGGGCGAGGTGCCGCCGCAGGTCGGCAACGACCACCCGACCAGCATGCCGACCTCGGCGTACCGGACCGCAGACGGCTATATCAACGTGGCGGCTTCGGGCGACGGCATGTGGAAGCGGGTCTGCCAGGCGATCGGCCGCGAGGCGCTCGCGAACGACGAGCGCTTCCGCAGCAACGAGCTGCGCGCGAGGAACCGCAGCGCGCTGAATGCCGAGCTGAACGAGGCGCTCGCCGCCAGGCCCTCGGCCGAGTGGATCGAGATGTTCAACCGGATCGGCGTGCCCTGCGGCCCGATCAACACCATGGACCGGGTGTTCGCCGATCCGCAGGTGCAGCACCTGGGCGTGGCCGCGGAAGTGGCGCACCCGCGTCTTGGCCGCTTCAAGATCCTGAACCAGGCGGCGCGGCTTTCCCGCACGCCCGCCGCGGTGAAGACGCCCACGCCGGACCTCGGCCAGCACACCGACGAGATCCTCGCCGAGCTGGGCTACCCAGGCGACGAGATTTCGCGATTCAGGAAGGAGAAAGTCGTCTGAGCACCGCGCCGACCGACCGCATTGTCGCGCGGAAGGAAGGCGCGATCGGCTGGCTGGTGTTCAACAATCCCGAGCGGCGCAACGCGGTGTCGCTCGAGATGTGGCAGGCGATTCCCGAGGCGCTCGCCGGCTTCGAGTCCGATCCGCAGATTCGCGTGGTCGTGCTGACCGGCGCCGGCGAGAAGGCGTTCGCTTCGGGCGCCGACATCTCGCAGTTCGAGAAGCACCGCGCCACCGCGGAAGGCGTGCAGCGCTACGAGCAGCCCGGCGACGC
>DASQYN010000213.1:0-2936 GCA_035639215.1 Burkholderiales bacterium | reverse complement strand
CCTTTGCCGGCAGGCCTGCGCTTCGGCGGCGGACTGGCCGGCTACTTCGGCTACGAAGCGGTGCGCCACGTCGAGCCGCGGGCGCTGGGCGAGCCGAAGCCCGATGCCCTCGGCACCCCGGACGCACTGCTGCTCGTCTCGGACGAGGTCGCGGTGGTCGACAATGTCCTCGGCAAGCTCTATTTCGTCGTCTACGCCGATCCGCGTCAGCCCGCGGCGCTCACGCGGGCAAAGGAACGCCTCGAGGCCCTGCGCGCGCGGCTGACCATTCCGCTGCCCGACGAGCTGGTGCTCGGGCGCGACGCAGTTCAGCCGCGCGCCGCGGCGCTCGAGCGCAGCTTCACCGAGGCGGGGTTTCTCGACGCGGTGCGCAAGGCGAAGGACTACATCCTGGCGGGCGACGTCATGCAGGTGCAGATCTCGCAAAGGAGCTCGCGCGAGCTCCGCGCGGCGCCGCTCGCGCTCTATCGGGCGCTGCGCGGCGTGAATCCGTCGCCGTACATGTACTACTTCGACTTCGGCGACCACCATGTGGTCGGCGCCTCGCCGGAAATTCTGGTGCGCCTCGCCGGCGACACGATCACGCTTCGCCCGATCGCCGGCACTCGCCCGCGCGGCAAGACGCTAGAAGCGGACGCTGCGATCGCCGCAGAGCTGCTCGCCGATCCCAAGGAGCGCGCCGAGCACGTGATGCTGATCGATCTCGGCCGCAACGACGTGGGGCGTGTCGCGGCGGTCGGCACGGTGCGCGTGACCGAGAAGATGGTGGTCGAGCGCTACTCGCACGTCATGCACATCGTCTCGAACATCGAGGGGCGCATCGCGCCCGGCCTCGATGCGCTCGACGTGCTGAAGGCGTGCTTTCCGGCCGGCACGGTGACCGGCGCGCCGAAGGTGCGCGCCATGCAGATCATCGACGAGCTGGAGCCGGTGAAAAGAGGCGTCTACAGCGGCGCGGTGGGCTACCTCGGCTTCAATGGCGACATGGACGTGGCGATCGCCATCCGCACGGCCGTCCTGAAGGACGGCCGGCTGCACGCCCAGGCGGCCGCCGGCATCGTCGCCGACTCGGACCCGCAGTCCGAGTGGCTGGAGACCCAGCACAAGCTGCGCGCCCTGCTGAAGGCCGCCGAGCTTGCCGATCTCGGCTAGAATCGCCCGCGTGAAGTTCCCGCTTTACCTTCAGCATCCGCTCTGGCGCTGGCGTTCGCCAGCCGCCTGACCCCCATGGCCGCGCCGGGCCGATCGGCGATGCTCAGCTCTGAATCAACCGACGGGGACCCTCCTATGGTGCTGATGATCGACAACTACGATTCCTTTACCTTCAACCTTGTCCAGTATTTCGGCGAGCTCGGCGCTGAGGTGCGCGTGGTGCGCAACGATGCGATGAGCGTCGACGAGGCGGCGGCCATCGCGCCGTCGGCCGTCGTCATCTCGCCGGGGCCCTGCGCGCCCGACCAGGCCGGCATCTCGCTCGCGCTCATCCGCCGGCTCGCCGGAACGGTGCCGATTCTCGGCGTCTGCCTGGGCCATCAGGCGATCGGCCAGGCCTTCGGCGGCCGGGTGGTGCGCGCGAAACGCGTGATGCACGGAAAGGTGTCGCGGGTGAGCCATGACGGGAGCGGCGTCTTCGCGCACCTGCCCGAAGACTTTGCCGCGACTCGCTATCACTCGCTGGTGGTCGAGCGCGAGACGCTGCCGGATTGCCTCGAGGTGACCGCGCAGTCGGAAGACGGCGAGATCATGGGGCTGCGCCACCGGCGTTTCGCCGTCGAGGGGGTGCAGTTCCATCCGGAGGCGCTGCTCACCGAGCACGGGCATCGCATGCTGCAGAATTTCATCGAGGGAGGACGCTCATGAAGCAGATCACCATTGCCGAGGCGATCCAGCGCACCGTCGAGCACCGCGAGGTGTTCCACGACGAGATGCTGCACGTCATGCGCCAGATCATGCGCGGCGAGCTCACGCCGGCGCAGATCGCCGGCTTCATCGTCGGCCTGCGGGTGAAGAAGGAAACGATCGGCGAGATCGCCGCCGCGGCGCAGGTCATGCGCGAGCTCGCCACACCAGTCGAGGTGGCCGACGACCGCCACCTGGTCGACACCTGCGGCACTGGCGGCGACGCCGCGCATACGTTCAACGTTTCGACCTGCGCCGCCTTCGTCGCGGCCGCCGCCGGCGCCAAGGTGGCGAAGCACATGGGCCGCTCCGTCTCTTCCTCTTCGGGCAGCGCGGAAGTGCTCGAGGCGCTTGGCGCCCACATCGCGCTCACCCCGCAGCAGACCGGCGAGGCGCTGCAGAAGCTCGGCATCGGCTTCATGTTCGCGCCGGCGCACCATGCGGCGATGAAATACGCCGCGCCCGTCCGCAAGGAGCTCGGCGTGCGCACTCTCTTCAATATCCTCGGCCCGTTGACCAACCCGGCCGGGGCGAAGAACCAGGTGCTCGGCGTGTTCCATCCCGACCTGGTCGGGATTCAGGTGAGGGTGCTGCAGCGCCTCGGCTCGCGGCACGTCATGGTGGTCTACGGCCTCGACGGGCTCGACGAAATCTCGATCTCGGGAGACACCCTGATAGGGGAGCTCGTGAATGGCGAGATCAACGAATACACCGTCCATCCCTCCCAATTCGGCCTGGAGCTCTTCGACCGCCGGGCGATCCAGGTCACGACCGTCGACGAGTCGAAGGCCATGATCCAGGCGGTACTCGACAACCAGCCGGGTCCGGCGCACAACATCGTCGCGCTGAACGCCGGCGCGGCGATCTACGTCGCCGGACGCGCCCCGAGCCTCAAAGCCGGGGTCGAGCGCGCGAGCCAGGTGATTCGCAGCGGCGCGGCGAAGCAGAAACTGGAGGAGTTCGTCGGCTTCACCCGGAAGCTGAAGAGCGCTTGACGATTCTCGACCGTATCGTGGCCGTAAAGCGCGCCGAGGTGG
>DASQYN010000212.1:0-2563 GCA_035639215.1 Burkholderiales bacterium | reverse complement strand
GGGCGAGATCGACGTCTCCTTCGATCCGCATCCTGGCGCCAGCGTCCCCGGCCATCTCGTCTTTCGCGAGTCCCGCCTCGACGCCTACTACGGCCGCGTGCCGGTGGTGCTCGTGCTCGGCTATCTCGGCTGCGTGAATCTCTGCGGCACGACGCTCACCGGGGTGAGCGAGGCGCTGCACGGCTCTGGCCTCGTTGCCGAGCGCGACTACCGCGCGCTCTTCGTTAGCATCGATCCGCGCGACGAAAAGGCGCCGCCGGAGCGCCGCGCCGGCTGGCACTTCCTCACCGGTGCGGCCGCCGCCGCGAAGGTCGCGCAGGCGGTCGGGTTCCGTTACCGCTTCGAGAAGGAATCGGGCCAGTTCGCGCACCCCGCGGGCTTCGTCGTGCTCACGCCGCAGGGCAAGGTGTCGCGCTATTTCGAGGGCGTGCGCTTCGACGCAGGGGAGCTTCGCCAAGCCTTGCTCGGCGCAGGCGAGGGACAGGTGCAAAGCGCCTTCCAGCAGCTGCTCTTCGTCTGCTTCCACGATCCGCTCGGCGGGCGCAACACGCCGGCGGTGATGGCCGCGCTGCGCATCGCCATGGCGGCGCTCCTCGTCGCGCTCGGCTTCTTCGCCTGGAGGCAGCTGCGATGAGATGGTTTCCGGTCGCCGCCTCCGACATGGCGGCGAAGGTGGACCTGCTCTTCTATTCGATGGTCGTCCTCACCGGCCTGGTGGCGCTCGGCATCTTCGTGCTGATGACCTGGTTCTGCATCCGCTACCGCGCCGGCTCGAGCGCCGATCGCAGCAACCCGCCGCCGCGCAAGAAATGGCTCGAGCTCGGCTGGATCTTCACGCCGCTCGTCATCTTCATCGGCATCTTCGTCTGGGCGGCGGTGGTCTACGCCGATTTCTACGCCGCGCGTGCCGACGGCGCGATGACGGTGTTCGTGGTGGGCAAGCAGTGGATGTGGAAGGTCGAGCACGCGAACGGGCGGCGCGAGATCGACGAGCTGCATCTGCCGCTCGGCCAGCCGGTGCGCGTCGTGCTCTCCACCGAAGACGTGATTCACAGCTTCTACGTGCCGGCGTTCCGCGTGAAGCAGGACGCGGTGCCCGGCCGCTACACCTCGATCCGCTTCACGCCGACGCGCGAAGGCGAGTACTGGCTGCACTGCGCCGAATACTGCGGCACCGACCACGCGCGCATGGGCGGCAAGGTGGTAGTCATGGCCCCCGCCGAGTTTGCCCGCTGGCTGGAAAGTGGCAATCAAAACCCGTCGTTGGCCGCGCAGGGCTTCGAGCTCTTCCGCCGGCTCGGCTGCAGCGGCTGCCATGTCAATTCCACTGTCCACGCGCCGGACCTGGCGGGCATCTTCGGCCGCACCATCCACCTTTCCGATGGCAGAACCTTGGTGGCGGACGAGGCGTATCTGCGCGACTCCATCCTCCTGCCCAAGCGCGACGTGGTGGCGGGCTACGAGCCGATCATGCCGAGCTTCCAGGGGCAGGTCGACGAGGGCCAGCTCAACGCGCTCATTACCTACCTGAAGGAAAACAAGTGACCCAAAGACGGAAAAGATAATGGCCACCCCCTTCGTGCCGCAGGCGATTGGAGTTCGGGCTCCGTCCCCGACCCTCGAGGGTTACCTCGGCGAGGGCTACACGCTGCGCTCGTGGCTTACCACCCACGACCACAAGCGCATCGCCATGCTCTACATGGTCGCGATCACGGCGTTCTTCTTCATCGGCGGCGCGGCGGCGACGATGATGCGCCTCGAGCTGGTCACGCCGCAGGGCGACCTCGTCTCGGCCGACACCTACAACAAGCTGTTCACGATCCACGGCGTGGTGATGGTCTGGTTCTTCCTGATCCCGTCGATCCCCGCGGTGCTCGGCAACTTTCTCGTGCCGCTGATGATCGGCGCGAAGGACATGGCGTTCCCGCGCCTGAACCTCGCCTCCTGGTACATCTACGTGCTGGGCGGCACCTTCACCATCGCCGCGCTCATCGCCGGGGGAGTCGACACCGGCTGGACCTTCTACACGCCCTACTCGACCAAGTTCTCCGACACCAACGTCATCCTGGTCATCTTCGGCGTGTTCATCGTCGGCTTCTCGTCGATCCTGACCGGGCTGAACATCATCGTGACCGTGCACAAACTGAGGGCGCCGGGATTGACGTGGTTCCGCCTGCCGCTCTTCATCTGGGCGAACTATGCGACGAGCCTGATCCTGCTCCTCGCGACGCCTGTCCTCGCCATGACGCTCACGCTGCTCGCGCTCGAGCGCTTCTTCGGCATCGGCGTGTTCGACCCGGCGCTCGGCGGCGACCCGCTGCTATTTCAGCACCTCTTCTGGTTTTACTCGCACCCGGCCGTGTACATCATGGTGCTGCCGGCGATGGGCGTGGCGAGCGAGATCATCCCGTGCTTCGCGCGCCGCACCGTGTTCGGCTACCGCTTCATGTGCTACGCGATCCTCGGCATCGCGGCATTCGGCTTCCTGGTGTGGGGGCACCACATGTTCGTCTCGGGCCAGTCGATCTACGCCGGGATGGTCTTCTCGATGCTCTCGATGATG
>DASQYN010000211.1:0-6098 GCA_035639215.1 Burkholderiales bacterium | reverse complement strand
GATCCTGCTCATCACCTACGCGCTGTTCCTGATCCTGGAGGACGTGATCAAGCTCGTCTGGGGCGTGCAGCCGTACTTCGTCGCCGAGCCCTACGCGCTGCTCGGCAGCTTCACGATCGGCGACCTGGAGTACCCGACCTACAACCTGATCCTGGTCGCCCTGGCGTTCCTGTTCGGCGGCGGGCTGGCGTGGCTGCTCAACCGCACGCACGTCGGCAAGATCCTGCGCGCGGTGATCCACGACCCCGAGCTCAGCCGTGCGATGGGCGTCAACGTCGGCCGCTATTACCTCGCGACGTTCACCTTCGGCTCGCTGCTCGCCGCCCTCGCCGGCTCGTTCACCGCGCCGACCGTATCGGTGGTGCCGGGGCTCGGCGTCGACGTGATCGTGCTCTCGTTCGCCGTGGTGGTGATCGGCGGCCTGGGCAGCCTGCCCGGCGCGGCGCTTGGCGCGCTGATCGTCGGCCTCGTGCGCTCGCTCTCCGTGCACTACCTGCCGCAGGTCGAGCTCTTCGTCATCTACTTCGTCATGGCGCTGGTGCTCGCCTTCCGGCCGCGCGGGTTGTTCAGCCTGGAGGAGCCGCGCAAGATATGAGCGCGCGAACCCCGCTCGCCATCGCGCTCGTCCTGCTCGCGGTCCTCGCCCTCGGCCTGGTGCTGCCGCAGTGGGCGATCTTCATTCTCACCATCGCCTTCGCGACGGGGCTGGTGGCGCTCGGGTTGGTGCTGCTGCTGCGAGCCGGGCTCGTCTCCTTCGGCCAGGCGCTGTACTACTGCCTCGGCGCCTACAGCGCCGGCGCGCTCGGCCGCTTCTTCGGCGTGAGCGACGTCGTGCTCGAGATGCTGGCCGGCGCCGCGGTCGCGGCGATCGTCGCCTTCGGCCTCGGCTTCCTCCTCGCGCGCTACCGAGGCATCTTCTTCGGTCTGCTGAGCCTCGCGCTCTCGATGATCCTGTACGGGCTGCTGGTCAAGAACGAGGCGCTAGGCTCGACCGACGGCTTCAACGTCCTGCGCTCCAGCCTTTTCGGCGGGCGGCCCGGCGATGCCTGGGTGCGCTATGCGGTGATGGCCTGCGGCGCGGTCGCCTCGGCGATCGCGGCGCTTGGCGTGCACCGCTATCTCGGCACCCCGCTCGGGCGCCTCGCACCGGCGATCAAGGACAACGAGATCCGGGTCGAGTACATGGGCGCTTCGGCCCGCTACGCGGTACACGTGAAGTACGTGATCGCCGCCGCGCTGGCCGGGCTCGGCGGCGCGCTCGCCGCGACGACCGTCGGCCATATCGACCCGGAGATGGCCTACTGGACGACCTCGGGCGAGTTCATCTTCATCGCCATCCTCGCCGGCACGCGCGGCGTGCTCGCGCCGTTCGCCGCGGCGCTGCTCTATGGCGCCATCCGCACCACCGCGTACGATCTATCCCCCAACACCTGGCAGATGACGCTCGGCGTGGCGCTGCTGCTGCTCATCGTGTTCCTGCCCGAAGGGCTGTTCAGCAGGCTGAAATGGCGGTGATCCTCGACGCGCGCGGGCTGTGCAAGAGCTTCGGCGCGGTAAGCGCGGCGAGCGAGGTCAGCGCGACGATCGAGAAGGACTCGGTGGTCGGGCTGATCGGCACCAACGGCGCCGGCAAGACCACCTTCATCAACATGATCACGGGCTATCTCAAGCCCGACCGCGGCTCGATCGCCTTCGAGGGGCGCGACATCACGCGGCTGCCGCCCTGCGACGTGACGCGCCTCGGCATCTCGCGCTCCTTCCAGATCCCGCAGCTCTACAGCTCGCTCAGCGTGCTCGACAACGTGATGGTCGCGCTCGGCGTCGTGCTGCGCAACGCCGGGCTCGGCGGGTTCTTCTCGCGCGGCGACCCGCGCGTGCCGGGCTTCGATGCCCCGGCCGAGGCCGCCGCCGAGCAGCTGCTCGAGCGCTTCGGCCTCGCCGAGTACCGCGGCCGCAACGCGCAGGTGCTGCCGGGCGGGGTGCGCAAGCTGCTCGACATCGCGCTCGCCATGGTGTCGAAGCCGAAGATCCTGCTGCTCGACGAGCCGACGAGCGGCGTCTCCGCCGAGGAGAAGTTCGGCATCATGGAGATGGTGCTGAAGGCGGTGCGCGCCGAAGGCGCGACGGTGCTGTTCGTCGAGCACGACATGGAGCTCGTCAGCCGCTTCGCGCAGCGCGTGCTCGCCTTCTACGACGGGCGCATCATCGCCGACGCGCCGCCGGCGCAGGCGCTCGCCGACCCGGAAGTGAAGCGCTTCGTCGTGGGGCGGCGTGCTTAAGCTCGACGGCGTGCGGGTATCGATCGCCGGCGTGCAGATCCTGCGCGGCATCTCGCTCGAGGTGCCGAGCGGCTCGATGACCGGCCTGATCGGGCGCAACGGCGCCGGCAAGACCACCGTGATGAAGACGGTCATGGGCCTGCTCAAGGCGGGCGGCGGCTCGGTGAGCTTCGACGGCCGCGAGCTTCTGCCGCTGCCCACCCACGGCCGCGTGCCCCTCGGCATCGGCTACATGCCCGAGGACCGGCGCCTGATCCCGGACCTGACCATCGAGGAGAACATCCTCGTCCCCGCGTGGGCGGCGCACGCGCGCGACGCGAGAGCGCGCCTGGAGCGCGTGTATCGGCTCATCCCGGAAGTCCGCGAGTTCGCGCCGCGCCGGGGCCTGCAGCTCTCCGGCGGCCAGCAGAAGCTCGCCGCGCTCGCGCGCGCGCTGATGTGCGGCACGCGGCTGCTCCTTCTCGACGAGCCCTTCGAGGGCGTCGCGCCCGCGCTCGCCCAGCGCCTCGCCGAGGTCGTCGCCGGCCTGAAGAAAGAGGGCATGTCGGTTATGCTCTCGGAATCGGACCTGCAGCACTCCGAGCGCCTCGTCGACCGCGTGATCGCGATCGATCGCGGCGCCATCGCCACTGCCTGAAATGGAAACCGATGTGCTCATCGTCGGCTCGGGCGCGGCCGGCATGTACGCCGCCATCGCCGCCGCGCGCGCGGGCGCCCGGGTGCTGGTCGTCGACCGCAGCCTGATCGGCCGCGGCGGCGCGACGGTGATGGCGCAGATGACCGTGGCGGTCGCGCTCGGGGAGGAAGTCCCCGACCGGTGGGAGGACCATCTCAGCGACACGCTGAAGGCGGGACGCGGCCTGTGCGACCCGGCGCTCTCGCAGCTCCTCTGCGAGGACGCGCCCGAATGCATCCGCGAGATGGACGCCTGGGGCGTCGGCTGGGCTCGTGCCGCGAACCATATAAGGCAAGTGCAGGCGCCCGGACACGACCGGCCGCGCTGCGTCTACGTCGACTTCGTCAACACCGGCCCGGCCGTTTCGAAGACGCTGCGCGCGCAGCTGCAGCGCACGCCCGAGATCCGGCGCACCGGCGATCTGCTGGTGACCGACCTGGCGCTCGACGCAGGTCGATGCATCGGCGCCCATGCGAGGCATCTTCCCACGGGCAATCCGGTGGCGATCGCGGCGAAGGCGACGATCGTCGCGACCGGTGGCCTTACCCGCCTCTACGCGCGCAACAGCGCGTCGCTCAACATGGGCGGCGACGGCTATGCCCTCGCCCTGCGCGCGGGCGCCGAGCTCGTCGACATGGAGTTCGTGCAGTTCTTTCCCATCGGGCACCTCGCGCCTCGCCTCGTCGGCATGGACCCGATCATGTGGGATCCCTTCCGCTACAAGCTGGGCGGCCGGCTGCTCAACGCGCGCAGGGACGAGTTCCTCCAGGAGGGCGGGAAATACACTTCGGTTCGCGACCGCGCCACGTACGCGATCCTCGCGGAAGTCGCGGCCGGCCGCGGCACGCCGCACGGCGGGGTGTGGCTGTCCTTCACGCATTGCCGCGAAGCCGAGCTGCGCGAGGCTTTCGGGCCGGTGATCGAGCGCCTCGCCGCCAACGGCATCGACCTGACGCGCGATCTGCTCGAGGTCGCGCCGATCGCCCACTATCACATGGGCGGCATCCGCGCCGACGCCGACATGCTCACGAGCGTCCCGCATCTCCTTGCCGCCGGCGAGGCGGTCGGCGGCGCGAACGGCGCGAACCGCCTATCGGGAAACGCGATCACCGAGGCCTTCACTTTCGGCCGCCGCGCCGGGCTGCGCGCCGCGGCGCTCGCGAGGAACACCGTCATGCCGTCGATCACCGGGAAGGCGCCCCGCGAGAAGCGCTCGCGGCTCGATTTCAACCCCGGTGCGGAAATCGCGAAGCTGCAGGCAGTGATGAACGCGGAGGCCGGTCCTCTGCGCGATGCAGCCGGTCTGCGCCGCGCGCTCTCGCACATTGCGGATCTTCGGCAGGCGTGCCCCGCGCTGCCCGCGCCAGGCGGGGCGCTCGACGCGGAATGGATCGACCTGCACGACCTGCGCAACCTGCGGCTCGTCGCCGAGTGCGTGGCGCGCGCGGCGCTCGGGCGCGAGGAAAGCCGCGGCGCGCACCAGCGCGGGGATTTCCCGGAGACGAGCGCGGCCTGGCAGCGCCACCAGCGCCTCCGGTTCGTGAACGAAGAGTTGCGCATTGAAGGCTAGGCTGAAGATCCGGCGCGGCGCGCCCGGCGAGCCGCAGCGGTTCGAGCGCTACGACGTGCCCTTCGAAGCCGGGCAGACGGTGCTCGACGGACTGCGCTGGATCCGCGTGCACCGCGATCCGAGCCTCGCGGTGCGCTATTCCTGCATCAACGCCAACGCCTGCAAGGAATGCATGATCCGCGTCGACGGCAAGACGGTCTATGCCTGCACGACGCGCCTGGCGGAGAAAGAGATGACGCTCGAGCCGCTGCCGAACAAGTCGCTGGTGAAGGATCTCGTCACCGAAATCGCGCCGCCCGACGAGAGGCTCTAGCGCTGCCGCTCGCACGAAATCGGTGGACCGCGAATGGCTAACGGTGTATAAGGGTCGAGCAGGATCACTCAAGCAGTGATGGCGGTCGGACAACAGTAGCCGTTCGTGTCGTGCTCACCGGTAGTTTTTCTTCCTTGACGTTCCCGCAAGCAGTTCTCCATTCAGCCAACTAAGAGGAAGCAAAGACATGAGCACCGGCAAGGTCAAATGGTTCAACGACGCCAAGGGCTTCGGCTACATCACCCCGGACGACGGCAGCAAGGACGTCTTCGTGCATTTCTCCGCCATCCAGAGCGGCGGATTCAAGACGCTCAAGGAAAACGACAAGGTGCAGTACGACGTGGAGCAGAGCCCGAAGGGGCCGCGCGCCGCGAACCTGCGCCTGGCCTGACCCCGCCGTTCGGCGACGGAAGCCCGGGCGACCGGGCTTTTTCGTTTTTTGAGCAAGGAGACCCGTGAAGAACCCACGCAACGATGCCCCCCTCCTGCCGCGCGGCCGCATCGCCGGCTGGACCAAGGAACGCCTCGAGAAGCTCTCCACCGACGACTTGCGAACGCTGCTCGCCAATGCGCAGGGCCGCAAGGAGACCGAGGTGGCGGCGCTCTGCAGCGAGATCCTCGACGCCCGTCCCAGAGGCCGCGGCAGGAAACCGGCATGAGCAAGGAAGCCATGCTGACCATGGACGGTATCGTCCAGGAGCTGCTGCCCAACACCCAGTTCCGCGTGCTGCTCTCGAACGGCGCGAGCGTGCTCGCCTACGCGTCCGGCAAGGTGCGCAAGTACCGGATCCGCGTGCTTGCCGGCGACAAGGTCGCGCTCGAGATGTCGCCGTACGACCTCACGCGCGCACGGATCAGCTTCCGCTACAAGGACGAGGCGCCGGCACCGGCGAGCACGCCGCGTCGGCCGACGTATCGCAAGCGGTAACAAGGCCGATCTCCGCGGCCTTGATCTGCAGCGCGAGGTACTTGGAGTAGATGCGGCACTGGGCGAAGCTGCCGGCGATGAACCAGAGTCCCGGCTGCGGCGTGCGCTGGAACATGTTGCGCAGCTCCTGGCCCTCGCCGAATCCCCAAATCGGGCCGACGCGCGCGGCCGTCTCGGCGCCGAAAAGCTTTTCCACCAGCGCCTCCTGCCCTTGGTAGCCGGTCGCGAGCACCACGAGGTCGGTGTTCTCCAGCAAGCCCGGTAATTGGGAAGTCTGGGCGAGCGCGATCTTGCCCGCCGCGATGAGATCCGAGCAGCCGACGTTGAAGTAA
>DASQYN010000210.1:0-3720 GCA_035639215.1 Burkholderiales bacterium | reverse complement strand
GGGCGCTCGGCCTCGTGTCGCTCTTCATGGACGTGTCCTCGGAGCTGGTGCACAGCCTGCTGCCGGTCTTCATGACGGGCGTGCTCGGCGCGAGCATGGTCTCGGTGGGGCTCGTCGAAGGCGTCGCCGAGGCGACCGCCTCCATCGTCAAGGTGTTCTCCGGCGCGCTCTCCGACCGGCTGCGGCGGCGCAAGCCGCTGCTCGTCCTCGGCTACGGGCTCGCCGCGCTCGCCAAGCCGCTCTTCCCGCTCGCCGGCTCCGTGGCGCTCGTGCTCGGCGCGCGCTTCCTCGACCGGATCGGCAAGGGCATCCGCGGCGCGCCGCGCGACGCGCTGATCGCCGACATCACGCCGCGCGAGAGCCGCGGCACGGCCTACGGGCTGCGCCAGGCGCTCGATACCGTCGGCGCGGTGCTCGGCCCGCTCGCGGCGATCGCGCTCATGCTCGCGCTTTCGAGCAACATCCGCTCGGTGCTGTGGCTCGCGTTCGTGCCGGCAATCGTCTCGGTCGCCGTACTGCTGCTCCTCGTCCGGGAACCCCCCATCCTTCAGCATGGCAATGAACGAGCTTCCTGGCGCTCGATCGGAGCGCTGCCGCGACACTATTGGGCGGTGGTCGCCCTCGGCGCCGTGCTCACGCTCGCCCGCTTCTCGGAGGCTTTCCTGATCCTGCGCGCCCAGGACGCGGGCATCGCGCTCGCTTTCGTGCCGATCGTGCTCGTGGTGATGAACGTGGTCTACACCGCCGTCGCCTATCCCGCCGGCGTCGCCGCCGACCGCGGAGCGCGCCGCGCGCTCCTGCTGTCGGGGCTCGCCGCGCTCATCGCCTCCGACCTGCTTCTCGCCGCAAGCGCCACCCCGGGCGCGCTCTTCGCCGGCGTCGCGCTATGGGGCGTGCACATGGGCCTGACCCAGGGCCTGCTCGCCACGCTCGTCGCCGACGCCTCTCCCGCTTCGCTGCGCGGCACCGGCTTCGGCGTGTTCAACCTCGTCTCGGGCGTGGCGCTGCTCGCGGCAAGCCTGATCGCCGGATGGCTCTGGGCGAGCTACGGCGCTGCGGCCACCTTCTATGCCGGCGGGGCCTTCACCACGGTCGCGCTGCTCGGCCTCGTTAGAATGACCAATCGGGGAGGATGAGGCCATGGCCCACGGGCACGGTGCCGCCGAGCACGGCGGCAACAAGGAAATCGCGCTTCTCATCGCCGTGCTGGCCCTGGTGCTCGCGTTTTCCGAGACGCTCGGCAAAAGCGCGGCGACTGCGGCGCTCGCGTACAACATCGAGGCATCGAACCTCTGGGCGTTCTTCCAGGCGAAGACCATCCGCCAGACGGTAGTGCGCACCGCCGCCGAGCAGGTGGAATCGGGAAATCCCGGCGAAGCCGGCCGAAAGCAAGCCGCCAAATGGAAGGAAACCGCTCAGCGCTATCAGTCCGAGCCCGACACCGGCGAAGGCCGCGAGCAGCTCGCCTCGCGCGCCAAGGAAGCCGAGAAGAAGCGCGACCGCGCCATGGCGGCGTACCACCACTACGAGCTCGCCTCGGCGGCGGTGCAGATCGCCATCGTGCTCGCCTCGGCGTCGATCATCACCGCGATGGCGATCCTGGCCTGGATCGCCGGGGCGCTCGGGGTGCTCGGCGTGGCGTTCTGCGGCATCGGCTTCCTGGCGCCGCAGGCGGTGCACCTCTTCTAGAGCGTCAATATCCTCAGCTTGGCGCGCCGCTCGCCGACCCAGCGGATGTCGGCCTCGATCGCCGGGTAGCGCGCCAGATCTTCAGGGCTGCGATCGCCGAGCGCATCGCGAAACGCGGCGTTGCCATACAAGACTTCTCTGGCCGCCGCGTCGACGACGTACGCGGGCGCGGAAAGCTTGTCGAGATAGGCGATCTCCGAGAGGCGCAGCGCTTCCCGCAGCCGGCCGATGACCAGGACGAAGGCGACCAGCGTGCCGAACAGCACCGCGGCGTCCCAGTAGAAGTACATGACCGGCCGCAGCTCGATGACACCGCGAAACATCGTCGTCCACAGGGTGATCGACAGCGCCGAGAACGCGAGCCCGGCGATGCGCCCGACCGCCCAGGTCACCATGGCGACCGGCACGAGGTACAGCACGCCGAGGCGCAGGTCGTAGCCGGTCAGCTTGTCGATGGTGGCGATCGCGAGCAGCAGAATGAGCGCGCTCGCGCAGGTGACCGCGGGGCCGTAGTCGCCAAAGAGCTGCGCCGGCGGGGTTGCCGGCGCGATGCCGTGCGGCTCGCGCGTGGCGGTGTCCATGGCCGGATTGTGCGCCTTTCGCGGCAGTAAAAACAACGTCCTAAATCTGCACCCGAGTGCCGAGCTCGACGACGCGGTTGTCGGGGATATTGAAGAACGCGCTGACGTTGCCGGCGTTCCTCGCCATGGCGGCGAAGAGCCGCTCGCGCCAGATCGCCATGCCGCCGGGCAGCGCCACCGGCACGATGCTCTGCCGCGAGACGAAGTAGGAGGTCTGCATCGGGTCGGGATCGAGCCCGTGCACGGCGCAGCGCTCGAGCGCGTCCTGCACGTCGGGCCGGTCCATGAAGCCGTAGCGCGCACGAACGCGCCAGCAGCTCGCGGCGAGGCGCTCGCACACGACCCGTTCCTCGGCCGGGACCCACGGCACGTCGCGGAATTCGACGGTCAGGAAGACCACCTGCTCGTGCAGCGCCTGAAAATGCTTCAGGGCGTGCAGCAGCGCGTGAGGCGTCGCCTCGGCGCTCGCCGAGAGGTATACGCCGGTGCCGCGGACGCGCTGCGGCGGATCGGCGAGCAGGGACTTGAGCAGCGCGTCGAGCGGCACGGAATCCTCGCGCAGCCGCTCGGCGAGGATGCGCCGGCCGCGCCGCCACGTCGTCATGACCACGAACACCGCCGCCCCGAGGGCAAGCGGAAACCAGCCACCCTCGTGGATCTTGAGCAGCGCGGCGCCGAAGAGGGTGAGGTCGATGAGCAGGAAGAACCCGGTTGCGCCAAGGCAGAGCCATAACGGATAGCGCCAGCCGTAGCGCAGCACGAAATAGGTGAGGAAGGTGGTCACCAGCATCGTTCCCATGACGGCCACGCCGTACGCGGACGCGAGGCGGCTGGAAGAGCCGAAACCGATCACTGCCAGGGCGACGATGACGAGCAGCGTCCAGTTGACCGCCGGGATGTAGATCTGCCCCATCGTCTTCGCCGACGTGTGCTGGATGTCCATGCGCGGCAGGTAGCCGAGTTGGATCGCCTGCTGCGTCATCGAATAGGCGCCGGAGATGGTCGCCTGCGAGGCGATGATGGTCGCCGCCGTGGCGAGCACGATCATCGGATAGAGCGCCCACGCCGGATAGGACAGGTAGAACGGGTTGTCGAGCGCTTTGGCGTCGGCGATGAGCAGCGCGCCCTGGCCGAAGTAGTTGAGCACCAGCGACGGTGCGACGACCAAGAACCAGGCGAGCCGCACCGCCCTCGCGCCGAAGTGGCCCATGTCGGCATAGAGCGCCTCCGCGCCGGTGATCGCGAGCAGCACCGATCCGAGCACCACGAACGAGGCGAAGCCGTGGCCGGTGACGAAGCCGAGCGCATGCGCCGGATTGAGCGCCGCCAGGATCTCGGGCGCTCGCGCTATGTTCCAGGTGCCGACGGCGGCGAGCGAAAGAAACCAGAGCAGGCACACGGGACCGAACAGCACCCCGACGACGCCCGTGCCGTGGCGCTGGATCACGAA
>DASQYN010000209.1:0-9326 GCA_035639215.1 Burkholderiales bacterium | reverse complement strand
GCGCGCGGGCGGCCCCGGCGGATCGGTCCGCCGGGAGCCGCCGTCTGCCCCTACTTTACGGCGAGCGCTTCGTCGATCAGCTTCTGCCCGTTCGGCACGCTCTTGGCGAATTCGGCATAGGAGCTCTTCTTCGCCACCTCCAGCCAGGCCTGATAGTCGGCGTCGCTCAGCGTCACGACCTTCACCTTGTGGTCTTCGAAGGCCTTGATCGCTTCGGCATTCACCTGGTCGGCCTTGCTTTCATAGTAGGCCTGCGCCTTTTTGCCGGCGGCAAGAATTGCGTCCTGCTGCTTCTTGTTCAGACGGCTGAAGTTCTTCTTGGACATGAGCACCGGCTCATACATGAACCACAGCGCATTGTTCCCCGGAGCGGTCAGGCAGTCGGTCACCTCGTAGAGCCGCGTCGAGGCGAACGTGCCGAGGCTGGTGTCGGTGCCGTTGACGACGCCGGTCTGGAACGCGTTGTAGATCTCGTTCGAGGGCGGCGTGACGATGCTCGCGCCCGCGGCCTCCCACATGGCGGCGAAGGTAGGACCGGCGGCGCGGAACTTCATGCCTTGCATGTCCGAGGGCTTGAGAATGCATTTCTGCTTCGCCGCCATGCCGCCGGCGAACCAGGCATCGGAGAGGACGATCACGCCGTGCTTGTCGATCTCGGCGCGGATGTCCTTCATGAATTGCGAGTTGTTGACGCGCTTCGCGCGATCCTGGCTGCGGATCAGCCCCGGCATGAGGGTGGCGCTGAAGGTTGGCACCTTGCCGCTCGCATAGTCGAGCGGGAAGAGCGCGATGTCGAGCTGGCCGTCGACCATGGCATTCCACTGCTGATTCGGCTTGAACAGCGAAGCGCCGGGATAAACCTGAATTGTCAGGCCGACGTTCGCGTCCTTCACCTCTTTCGCGATCATCTGCACCATGTCGTCGCGCACATCGCCCTTGCCGCCGGGAAACTGGTGCGAGGCGCGCAGGGTTTGCGCGGCAGCCAGGTTGGCGCCGAGCAGGCCGGCCACGGCCAGCGCGAGCGCCCAATAGGCCTTGTTCATCTTTCGCCTCCTCCTAGAGAAATAGGGCCGTATCCTAAGCTAAATCACCCCCGCTTCGCGCAGCCGGGCAATTTCGCCGGGCGGCTTGCCGAGCAGTCCGCGCAGTACCTCGTCGGTGTGCTCCCCGAGCAGCGGCGGCGCGCGCCGGTATTCGACCGGCGTTGCCGAAAAGCGCATCGGGCTCGCGACGAGCGGCAGCTTGCCGGCGAGGGCATGCTCGAGCTCGACGCGCACGCCGCGCGCCTTGACCTGCGGCTCCTCGAACACTTGGGCCACGTCGTTGATCGGCCCGTTCGGCACACCGGCCGCCTCGAGCAGCGCCAGCCACTCCTCCCGGGTCTTCTTCCTGAAGACCTCCCCGAGAAGGCGCGTGAGCTCGCCTCGGTTCTCGACTCGTTTGCCGTTGCTGGCGAACCGCGGGTCGCTCGCCAGCTCCGGGCAGCCGGCCGCCTCGCAGAACTTGCGATACAGGTTGTCGTTGCCGCAGGCGAGGATCACCTCGCCGTCGGAAGCGCGAAACGGCTGGTACGGAACGATGTTGGGGTGAAGGTTGCCGATGCGCTTCGGCGGCACGCCGGTCGCGAAGTAATTGGTGTTCTGATAGGCGAGCAGCGCGATCTGCGAGTCGAGCAGCGCGAGATCGAGGTGCTGACCCTGCCCGGAGCGCTCGCGATGCGCGAGCGCCGCGCAGATCGCGATGGAGGCGTACATGCCCGTGATGATGTCGGCGATCGGCACGCCGGCGCGCTGCGGCCCGCCGCCCGGAGCGCCGTCGGGCTCCCCGGTCACGCTCATCATGCCGCCCATCCCCTGGATCATGAAGTCGTAGCCGGGCCGCTCACGGTAGGGACCGGTCTGGCCGAAGCCCGTCACCGAGCAATAGACCAGCCGGGGATTGACCACCCTGAGCTGCTCGTAGCCAAGGCCATAGCGGGCGAGGTCTCCGTACTTGTAGTTCTCGATCAGCACATCGGACTTCGCGGCCAGCTCACGCGCGATTGCCTGGCCTTCCTCGATTGCGAGGTTGAGCGTCACCGACTTCTTGCCTCGGTTGGCCGAAGTGAAATAGGCCGAGTCCTTGGTCTCCTTCCCCGAGCGGTCCCTGACCCAGGGCGGACCGAAGGCGCGCGAGTCGTCCCCGGGGCCGGGGCGCTCGACCTTGATCACCTCGGCGCCAAGGTCGGCCATGTTCTGGCCTGCCCACGGGCCGGCGAGCACGCGGGAAAGATCGAGCACGCGGATATGCGACAGGGGGCCAGCCATGGGGAACGCGAGTTTAACCCGCTAGCATGCGCCGATGATCCGCCACATCGTCCTATGGCGCCTTAAGGCCGGCGCCCAGAGTCGCTTCGAGGAAATCCGCGCCGCGCTGGAGGTGCAGGTGGGCCGCATTCCGGGCCTCGTGCGCGTCGAGGTCGGTCGAAACCTGCGGCCTGGCCGGCGCGCGGCCGATTTCTCCCTGATCTGCGACTTCGACAGCCCGCTAGCGCTCGAGTCGTATCATCAGCATCCCGCGCACCACGAGACGCGCGCCATCGTCGACGCGCTGATCGAAGAGCACTGGATCGTCGATTACGAGGCCTGATTACCACACGCCGACCAGCATGCGCACGGCGAAGCCGTAGAGGAGAAGCGCGAACAACGTGCGCAGGCGCTTGACCGGCAGGCTGTGCGTCAGCCTAGCGCCAAGGGGCGCGGCGAGCATGCTCGTGCTCACCACCAGCGCGAGGGCCGGCAGGTACACATAGCCCAAGCTCGGCGAGGGAAGCCCGGGCACTTGCAGGCCATACAGCACGTAACCGGCGGTCCCGGCGATGGCGATCGGCAATCCGTTCGCCGCTGCCGTGCCGATCGCGCGTCGTAGCGGCACCTTGCACCAGGCGAGGAAGGGAATCGTCAGGAAGGCGCCGCCTGCCGCGAGCAGACTGGAGACGGCGCCGATCAGCGCCCCAGCGCCGAAGAGGCCCGCGTTGCCGGGCAGCTCGCGCGTCGTGGAGGGCCTCAGGTCGAGCAGGATCTGAGTCGCCGCGTAGAACACGAGCGCGGTGAACATGACCGCGAGCGGGCGAGTCGGTATCCAGCCGGCCGCCAAAGCGGCGACGAACGAGCCGGCCAGCATGCCCGGCGACATGGCCCGGGCAATCTTCCAGTCGACGGCGCCGTGCCGGTGATGCGCCCGCATGCTCGATACGGACGTGAAGACCATGGCGGCGAGCGCGGTGCCGAGAGCGATGTGCAGCACATGCTCGGCCGGGATGCCGTGGCTGGCGAACACGACCACGAGCAGCGGCACCATCACCACGCCGCCGCCGATGCCGAGCAGCCCGGCGGCGAAGCCCACTACGGCGCCGATGCCAAGATAGGCGAGCCAGTGCATCATGCCGCGAGCAGGTGCCGCGCCAGCTCGGCGAAGCCGGCGCCGGCGGCTGCCGCCGTGACGAACTTCGGTTCGGCAGCAAGCCTGCCGTCGAAGCGCCGCACGTTCGCCACGCCGACCGACTTTTCGAAGAAGCCGAACATCGGCGCGTCGTTCGGCGAATCGCCGACATAAAGGACGGTGGAATTCGCGGCGGAGAGATCGGCCTGAAAACGCTCGGCGAAGAGCTGTCGCGTCATGGCGAGCTTGTCGTAATCGCCGTACCAGCCGTTGACATGGATCGAGCTGATTTTCGCCGTCAGTCCTTCGGCGCGCATGAGCTCGGCGATGCGCTCGGCATCCTCAAGCGGCAGCGCTGGCACATCCTCGCAGTAGTCGATGGCGAGATCGGTTTCGCGGTAGTCCTGGTCCGCGGCGAGCGCGCATCCGGGCACCTCGCGCAGGATGTGCGTCGCGAGACGCTCGAGCCGCCGGCGCTTCGCCAGGCGCACCTCGGGGGCGTCGGCATAGCGCCGCTGCAGGCGCCGCTCGGCAAAAAAGAAATAGAACGCGCCGTTTTCTCCGACCACCGCATCGACCGGCCACAGCCGGGCGATATGGTCGCACCAGCCGGCAGGCCGGCCGGTCACCGGGACGACCCGCTTGCCCGCTTGGTGCAGACTCTCGAGAGCGCGATAGGCCTCGGCGGTGAGCTTGCCCTCGGTAGTCAACGTGTCGTCGATGTCGACGAGCACCGCGCGTACCCCCCGCGGATCGAGCGCCGAGAGCGGCTTCACCGGCCGATCGCCTCGGCCACGCGCGCGCGCTCGAGCGGGCTCATGTGAAGACCGCACTTCGTCCTTCGCCATAGCACGTCCTCGGCGCTCGCGGCCCACTCGCGCTCGACGAAATAGCGGAGCTCTCGCTCGGTCAGGCCGGCGCCATAGTGCTCGCCCACCAGCCCGTCGCCCAGCACCTCGTTCGCCTCGACGCCGTGGCGGCGGAACACGCCGTGCACGACGCTTTCCGGAAGACCGCGGTAACGCTCGAACACCTCCCGGCGCGCTTCGCTGCGGCTTACGAAGCCGCTGCCGGGTAGCGGCACGGTATCCGTCCAGGGCTTCTTCATCGCCGGGAAATAGCCGCTGAGCCGCGTCAAGGTTTCTTCCGCGAGGCGGCGATAGGTCGTGATCTTGCCCCCGAAGACCGAGAGCACTGGTGCGCCATCCGGGGCGTCGAGCCGCAGGGTGTAATCGCGTGTTACCGCCGAAGGGTCGGCGCTTCCGTCGTCATGAAGCGGCCGCACGCCCGCGTAGCTCCAGACCACCGCCGAGCGATCGACGGGCCGCGCGAGATAGCGATTCACGGCGCGACACAGGTAATCCACCTCGGCGTCGCTTGGCGCGCGCACGTCGGCCTGCTCCACCGGCACGTCCGTCGTGCCGACCAGGGTGAAGCTTTCTTCATAGGGAATCATGAATACGACGCGGCGGTCGTCGTTCTGCAGGATGAACGCGTGATCGCCTTCGAAGAGCTTCGGCACGACAATGTGGCTGCCCTTGACTAGGCGAACCGCTTCCGGGCTCGGCTGCTCGAGGCGTTCGTTCAGCACCTTCTTGACCCAGGGGCCCGCGGCATTGACGATGGCGCGCGCCTGCAGCTCCTCGCCGCTCGACAGGCGAGCCCGCCAAGCGCCGTCCTGCCTGCAGGCGGCAACGCATTCGGTGCGAACCAGCACCCGCGCGCCTCGGCGCGCGGCATCGAGCGCATTGGCGAGCACGAGGCGGGCGTCGTCGACCCGGCAATCCGAATAGACGAAGCCGTGCTTGAGGCCGGATCGCAGCCCCGACGAATAGGGCGGCGCATCGAGCCGCACCGGGCGCGAGGCGGCCAGCACCGAGCGGCGCGCCAGATGGTCGTAGAGAAAAAGCCCGGTGCGGATCATCCAGCGCGGCCGAAGCTCCGGCACGTGCGGGATGACGAAGCGCAGCGGCCAGGCGAGATGCCCGGCGACGCGCAGCAGGATCTCGCGCTCGGCGAGCGCCTCGTGCACCAGCCGGAATTCGTACTGCTCGAGATAGCGCAGCCCGCCGTGGATCAGCTTCGACGAGGCCGAGGAGGTGGCGCCGGCGAGGTCGCCGCGCTCGACGAGCACCGTGGCAAGGCCGCGGCCCGCGGCATCGCGGGCGATGCCGGCGCCGTTGATGCCGCCGCCGATTACGAGAAGGTCAACCACAGCGCGGCGGGACTATAGCCCATCGCGCTGCGTCCGATGCAAACCTACGTGCCGCTCGCCTTCTTCAGCTGCTCCAGCTTCAGCACCTTCACCTGCATTTCCGAGCTACCCGATTTCGCCTCGCTGCGCTCGCGCGCCTGCTGCTGGCGGCGGATCTTCTCGAAGGTTTTCTTCACGTCGGTGGCGAAGCTGGGGCGGTACTGGAAGTCCGAATCGAGGATGTGTTTCATGCGCTCTCCTGCGTTGGCCGCATGATTTTTTCAGGCGCGGCAGCCGGCCGTGCGATCGCCGCCGTAGTCCCGGCGGACTACGCGAAACCGGCTATTTCTTGCGCAGGCGGCGGATCGCGGCGAGCTGGGCGGCGAGCAGGGCGAGCTCCCCCTCGACGGCCGCAATCTCCTGCTTGTCCTGGGCCTTGGCGCGAGCCTCCTCGGCGCGCTTGAGCGCCTCGGCGGCCTTCGCCTCGTCGAGGTCCGCGCCGCGGATCGCCGTGTCGGCGAGAACCGTGATGACTTTCGGCTGGACTTCCAGGATCCCGCCGGCGACGAAGATGAGGTGCTCCTCGCCGCCGCCCGCGGGCATGATCCGCACGGCGCCGGGCCGGATGCGCGTGATGAGGGGAGTATGCCGCGGATAGATGCCGAGCTCCCCTGCCTCGCCGGGCAGCACGACGAAGTCGGCTTCGCCGGAATAAATCGCCTCCTCGGCGCTGACCACGTCGACGTGGATGGTGGCGTTTGCCATCAGAGCTTCTTCGCTTTCTCCTGCGCTTCCTCGATCGTGCCGACCATGTAGAAGGCCTGCTCGGGAAGCGCGTCGCACTCCCCGTTGACGATCATGTTGAAGCCTTTGATGCTGTCCTGGAGCGAGACGTACTTGCCCGGCTGTCCGGTGAAGTTCTGCGCCACCGTGAACGGCTGCGACAGGAAGCGCTGGATCTTGCGCGCCCGCGCCACGGCGAGCTTGTCTTCCGGCGAGAGCTCGTCCATGCCCAGGATGGCGATGATGTCGCGCAGCTCCTTGTAGCGCTGCAGCGTGGCCTGGACGGCGCGCGTGGTGTTGTAATGTTCCTCGCCGATGGTGTTCGGGTCGACCTGGCGGGAAGTGGAATCGAGCGGATCGACCGCGGGATAGATGCCGAGAGCGGCGATGTCGCGCGAGAGCACCACGGTCGCGTCGAGGTGGCCGAAGGTGGTGGCCGGGCTCGGGTCGGTCAGGTCGTCGGCCGGCACGTACACGGCCTGGATCGAGGTGATCGAGCCGGTCTTCGTCGAGGTGATGCGCTCCTGCAGCCGGCCCATCTCCTCCGCGAGCGTCGGCTGGTAGCCCACCGCCGAAGGCATGCGCCCGAGCAGCGCCGAGACTTCCGTGCCGGCGAGCGTGAAGCGGTAGATGTTGTCGATGAAGAGCAGGATGTCGCGCCCCTCGTCGCGGAAGGCCTCGGCCATGGTGAGTCCGGTCAGGCCGACGCGCAGCCGGTTGCCTGGCGGCTCGTTCATCTGGCCGAACACCATCGCCACCTTCGACTCCTCGAGATTGTCCTTCTTGATGACTTCCGCCTCGATCATCTCGTGGTAGAAGTCGTTGCCCTCGCGGGTGCGCTCGCCCACGCCGGCAAACACCGATTGGCCGCCGTGCTTGGTCGCGATGTTGTTGATGAGCTCCAGCATGGTCACCGTCTTGCCGACGCCCGCGCCGCCGAAGAGGCCGATCTTGCCGCCCTTCGCGAAGGGACAGATCAGGTCGATCACCTTGATGCCCGTCTCGAGAAGCTCGACGGAGGGCGAAAGCTCGTCGAACTTCGGCGCCGTCTGATGGATCGAGCGGCGCGCGCTCGCCTTGATCGCGCCCTGCTCGTCGATCGGCCGCCCGAGCACGTCCATGATGCGGCCGAGCGTGCCCTTACCGACCGGAACCGAGATCGGTGCGCCGGTGGCGCGCACTTTCATGCCGCGGCGCAGGCCGT
This sequence comes from Burkholderiales bacterium, assembly GCA_035639215.1. Lineage (GTDB taxonomy): Bacteria > Pseudomonadota > Gammaproteobacteria > Burkholderiales > SG8-39 > SCGC-AG-212-J23. Next base: position 1,725 of record DASQYN010000209.1, on the reverse strand, counting down.
CCGAGGAGCCGAGGGCGATGCAGCGCACGACGCCGTCGCCCAGCTGCTGCTCGACCTCGAAGGTCAGGCCCTTCTCGACCAGCGTGTTGTCGCCGGACTCCTCGAGCACGAGGGCGTCGTAGATGTTCGGCATGTGCTCGCGGGGGAACTCGATGTCGATGACCGCGCCGATGGATTGAACGATGGTGCCGTGACTTTGCTGTGCTTGTGCCATGTTGTTCCTATACGGCGGCTGCGCCGCCCACGATCTCTGAAAGCTCCTTGGTGATGCCGGCCTGCCGGTTCTTGTTGTAGACCAGCGTCAGCTCGTCGATCAGGTTCGCCGCGTTGTCGGAGGCCGCCTTCATCGCCACCATGCGCGCCGACTGCTCGGAAGCCATGTTCTCGGACACTGCCTGGTAGATCAGCGCCTCGATATAGCGCGTCATGACCTGGTCGAGCACGGCGCGGGCTTCCGGCTCGTAGAGGTAGTCCCAGACGGTTTCCGGCGCGCCGAGCCGCTCGCCGGAAAGCGGCAGCAGCTGTTCGATCACCGGCTCCTGCTTCATCGTGTTGATGAAGCGGGTGTAGGCGAGCATCAGGCGGTCGAACCGGTCTGCCGTGTAGCCGTCGAGCATCACCTTCACGGCGCCGATCAGCTTCTCCATCTGCGGTCGGTCGCCGAGCTGCGTGACCTGCGAGACGACGTTCGCACCGAGCCGCTGCACGAAGCCGAGACCTTTCGCGCCGATCGCGCAGACGTCGATCTCCTCGCCCTGCGACTGCCACTCCTTATATTGCGCGAGCACCATGCGCAGCAGGTTCGTGTTGAGCGCCCCGCAGAGCCCCTTGTCGGTCGTGATGACGATGATGCCGACCCGCTTCACCGTGTCGCGCGCGACGAGGAACGGATGGCGGTACTCCGGATTCGCGTGCGAGATGTGCGCCGCGACGGTGCGGATCTTTTCGCCGTACGGACGCGCATGGCGCATGCGCTCCTGCGCCTTGCGCATCTTCGACGCGGCGACCATCTCCATCGCCTTGGTGATCTTGCGCGTGTTCTGCACGCTCCGGATCTTCATCCGGATTTCCTTGGTCCCGGGCATCTCAGTAGCTGCCGTTCTTCTTCCAGTCCTCGATCGCCGACTTCAGCGCCTTCTCGTCGTCCGCAGAGAGGTCTTTCTTCTCCTCCATGCTCGCGACCAGGCTCGCGTACTTGTCCTTGACGTAGTCGCGCATCGATTTCTCGGCGGCGAGCGCCTTCTTCACTTCGATGTCGTCGAAGTAGCCGTTGTTGACGGCGAACAGCGTGAGCGCCATTTCCCAGACCTGCAGCGGCTGGTACTGCGGCTGCTTCATCAGCTCGGTCACCATGCGGCCGCGCTCGAGCTGCTTGCGGGTCGCCTCGTCCAGGTCGCTCGCGAACTGCGCGAACGCGGCAAGCTCGCGGTACTGGGCGAGCGCAAGGCGGACGCCGCCGCCCGTGTCGCGGCGCTTCATGATCTTGGTCTGCGCCGCGCCGCCCACCCGGGACACGGAAATGCCGGCGTTGATGGCTGGCCGGATGCCGGCGTTGAAGAGGTCGGTCTCGAGGAAGATCTGGCCGTCCGTGATCGAGATGACGTTGGTCGGCACGAAAGCGGTGACGTCGCCCGCTTGCGTTTCGATGACCGGCAGCGCGGTAAGCGAGCCGGTCTTGCCTTTCACCGCGCCCTTGGTGAATTTCTCGACGTACTGCGGGTTCAC